>JBAUTA010000445.1:0-3794 GCA_049581985.1 Kovacikia sp. | reverse complement strand
AAATAAACGGATATAGCGGTTTGCACTTGGGTGAAGTACAAAAATGTGAGGCACAGTGGGGCGCGAAGCACCCTCACTGTACCTCACACCCTTGAAAAGGGCGATAAACGTTAAGGCGTGCGGCCTGGGAGGGCGAGGGGAAGTTTTACCGTTTGGGGGGTGATGGCTGATTGGAAGAGGTTCTCCTTTGAGTTTTTTGAAGTAAATTGGCTGAATTATTGCTGTTTGTAAGAATCGCTGTATCTCAAGACCGTCCATCCTTTAGACTGAATTTTCGTTCCACTTATACCGATTTAAACCATGCAGGCTACAGATAGGGAACGGGGGGTGAAGCTTCTGCACGCCGCCCTTCATCTGTCGGGATTGCCATTTTAAATGGGTATGGGATTTGTCTTTCACAAGGTCTTGAGTAAACTATGCCGCACGCTTCCTGGCACGTCTATTTAATGATTTTCTCGGTTTTCGCCGCGATCGCAGGGCTTGCCCTCTTGCTGGATAAAAATCATTCCTTCAAAGATGACGCTGAGGAAACAGAGCGCATTTTATTGATGATGAGTTTCTCCTATTGGTTGGTGCATTGTTTCGCAATTGGCGCGCAGAAGTTGATTCTGCCCGAGTGGGAAACCTTAATGTTGAGTGTAAAACTTACCGGGTTACTGGCCTATCTGCTGACATTTGCCTGTGTACTCAGTTTGCCCCTGCACAAGGTGGCGATCAGGCAGGTGGAATAGAACTGGCTGATGGTTAGGGATATTGCCCCTGCATTGTGGCGGTCTAACTCCCCCCGAACCGTTCTCCCATTGCCTGGGGTGGTGGGTCTTTGCTATTTGGGTTTCATGATGTGGGCAATAGCTGTCTCCAATTGCTCCTGATCCAGCTCTGTCAAGATAAAGACTTCCTGTACGGTTTTTCCCTGGCGTGCAATTAGCTTAAACCCACCCCGAATTGGCACGGATACTTTTAGCACCATCTTGGGCGCGTGGGAGCGTACGGCCCCAATGACACCGGGTGTAATCGTCCGGATGCCGGGTTGACGGCACAACCGCTCTAGTCTCGGAATCAGTCCTGGAAGATGGGTCGAGTGATTCAGGACCAATCGGCCATTGGAGGAATTACCCATGGCCCTTTTTTACCCTAGATCCCGCCCCTTTCACCCCATAACCCCTGCTCATGCTGCTTCTAAGGGGGCCATTGTCAAACCTTCCATGCCAAGCTGCATGTGGTAAAGCTCGGCTTGCTCTTGGGGACCGACCCACACGATCGCCTGCCCTTCAAAGTGAATCTGTTCAGTCAGCTCTCTAGCCCGATCGGGATTCATCCCAGGAATATAGGTAATCAGGCATTTAGTCACATGTTCAAAGGTATTGAAGTCGTCGTTGAGGACAATAATTTTGTAATTCGGATAGTGCTGATGGGTAACCTGACTCGATCTCGCAGGCGCAGCGGTGGGTGAAGCAGATAGGCTGTGGGGTCTGCCTGGGAGGGAGGTAGAGATCGGCAAAGTCATCGGAAGATTCTAGAAAGAGATTTTTCTGGGATGAATGAATAGTAAGGCGCAATTAACCTAAAAACGATTGTGGGCCTAAAGGGGGCTTCGACGTGAACGGCTCAGCCCAGCGCTGGCCATCTTTGCCTGGGGGAAATGCCCCCTCCCCCTGCCTGGGATGAATGACGCTTACCTACTTATTTAAGATAATAAACGGCTAGTCATTCGTATGATGGCCTCATCGATCATCCATTCGTCCTATCTCATCCTAGTCTAAGGACTCCAATTGCGTATCCGCATTCGTTGAAATAGCCAGGTAATTCCCGCCAACATCAGGAGCAAGGGCGTTAACCAATTGCCCCAATGGACGTAGGGTGTTTGCGTTTGGCGACGGTAAATCTGATCGGCATGGGTTTCATAGACCCTCGGCTGAGATCGCCAGATGATCTTGCCGTGGGGGTCGATGATGCCAGAGTAGCCTGTGTTGGTTGCCCGGATTGCCCAGCGATCGGTTTCGATCGCCCGCATGAGGTCCTGCGCTTGATGTTGTGCCATCAGTACTTCGCTGTAAGGATCCAGGTTTGATGCGGTCAAAATGAATTGCCCCCCAGCGGCGGCCTGCTCCCGAAATATCTCAGGAAAAGCAGAGTCATAGCAAATGCTGGCGATCGCTTGCCCAAAGGGCGTGTCTAACCCCTGGTTAAGTGTGCCTGGCACCCCATCTTCATTGACTGGAGATAACCGCCCGATAATTCCCCCTAACACCTTTTTGAAGGGGACATACTCCCCCAACGGAACCAGCTTGATTTTGTTATAAAGGCTAAACTCTTTCCCATTGCCCGTGAGCGTTACTAAACTGCGTGCAATGCCGCCCTGCTGTGCGGTAAATGTCCCCAGCCAGGCGACAATCTGCCTTCTCAGGATTGCCTGATTAAACGGGCTATCCTGACGATTGGGTTTGTTCCATAAATAGGGGAGCGCTCCCTCCGGCGTCAGAACTGCTTCAACCCCCTGATTCACCAGGGTTTCATATCCCCAGGTATAGGCCCGTTCAGCCTGTCGTAATCCTTCTGAAAACAGCTTGATCCTGGTGGGCACATTGCCTTGAATAATTCCCACCCGCACCCCTGTCCTGGCGGGTTGAACCAGGGGATGGCTATACAGCTCGTAGCCAATCAGATGAAGGACAACCAGAAGCATGATCGCCGTGGACAGAAAGGGGCAGGGGATGGGACGCAGGGAACGGAAGGCCGGGAAGGGTGATGGGGCAACAAGGGAGAAATGTCGCGGTTTTCTGATCGCTTCTCCAGAGGCGTAGGCGGAATTTTTTTTACTTTCTAAGCGCGGGCTTTTGATCGGGGGCTGCTGCCAGCGGATGACCGCTTCCGCAACGCACCCATTCACCGCGACGATCGCGGCTGACACGGTCAGCGGACCCGACAGTTGCCCCAGGTGCAAAATCAGCAAATTGCCCGGACTTTGGGTATAGGAGAGCGAGCTCCAATTGAGCGTTCCCATGCTCCACAGCCACTCCAGTCCACACCAGAGAGCCGTGCCCAAGAGAATGCGAGTAAGAGCGGAGAGGCGGGAGTTGGGAGTCGGGGGGCGGGAGTCAGCCAGGGGTAAGGGTTGGGAATTGAGGGTTGCTTCAGAGTCTCTGCCTGCCTGGGTTTCTCCGGCTCTCTGCCTGCCTTCTGCCCTCTGCCCTCTGCTCTCTGCATCCAATTTCCCCATGCCCCAAATCCAGATGCCTACCAGCGCGGCTCCCCAGAATGTAATAAATGCCCAGCAGAACAGGGTGATGGCCACACTCGCCAGCCAGGGAATTCCCATCCAGGTGAGGGGATGCAAACCCATAATCCAGGACAGGGCAAATCCATGGTAGCCAATCCCCCAAAGCAAGCCCAGGGTAACTGCCCCGCGCCCCTCTGCAAAGGCCAACACCCACAGCGGAGCCAGTGCCACCCATGCCAATGGATAGGCGTTTAGGGGCGCGGTTGCCAGGCCCATGAGAATGCCACTGCTCAAGGCAATGGAGAGGCGCAAGGAGGTTGATGGGAGGGGGGAACGGCGGAGATGGCACAGCAGATGTTGGATTTTTGGCATATTGTCACTATACCTAGAGCGGTTTGCACTTGGGTGAAGTACAGAAATGTGAGGCATAGTGGGGCGCTTTGCGCCTCACTATGCCTCACACCCTTGAAAAGGGCTATAGCAGTCCTCAATCATTTGCGAACAACCAGAGTGGTGAAAGTCTTTCCCTGGTGGGAAAGGCTTTCACCATCCAAATAGGATCGCTATAGACGAT
>JBAUTA010000444.1:0-2632 GCA_049581985.1 Kovacikia sp. | reverse complement strand
GAAATATGCCTACCGTTTGTAGAGCAGGCTTCTGGCCTGCGCGGGCAAGATGCCCGCTCTACGGTAGCTAAACTTGCGCCGCACTCTACTAGTGTTGCAAACACTAACTTTTGCAACAGGGAGGTTTGGAAGCGAAACTCCCAAGCAGGGGTTCCACCCCTTCACCCCTTTCAAAACTTTTGTTTTGGTCTACCAGGGGTAGAAATTTATGAATGGAACCAGGGTATCAAGCCGATCGCTCGTATCTTTTCATAACTGCATAGTTATTACAGCATAAAAATTGATTTATGATCAGGCTGCATTCAAGCAAGCGACACAAGAAGGAGAGATGAACGCGTGAACCAAGGTGCTGTCCCATCGACACCTCAGAGACTCCGGATTGGGAGCCATGTTGCTCGTTATCCGATCGTGCAAGGAGCAATGGCCGTGCAAGTCTCAGGGGCAAAGCTGGCTGGAGCCGTTGCCCAGACGGGCGGAGTCGGTGTCATCTCCTCCCTAGGACTTGGACTACATTCGCCCTATTTTGAACCGCGATCGCGGCATAGCAATTTTTTTCGCGCCAATCAGTTAGCGTTAATTGACGAATTGCAAGCGGCCCGTGCTATCAGCCCAACCGGGGTGATTGGGGTGAATATTCTGGTTGCCACCAGGAACTATCCAGCACTGGCCCAGACAGCGGCTGCCAATGGAGCCAATCTCATCATTACGGCTGCCGGGTTACCCTTGAGTCTGCCAGAGTACACAGCTGCTTATCCCAAGGTTGCCCTGGTCCCAATGGTGTGTGGCTTGGACGCTGTCCAGACGATCTGCCAAACCTGGCAGGAACGCTATGATCGTCTGCCAGATGGGTTCATTGTAGAAAATTCCCAGGCGGTTGGAGGCCATGTTGGCACAACCTGCGACTCCTTTGACAGTCAGATTGAGTCTTTGCTACCGCAAATTCGGGCTTACCTGAAAAAACAGTGGGGAGTCGATCTGCCATTGATTGCAGCCGGAGGCATCTGGGATCGACTGGATGCGGAACGAATGTGGGCGATCGCGGCGAATGGTATACAGGTCGGCACTCGCTTTATTACCACTGAAGAATGCGATGCCGATCGCCGCTTTAAGGAGCGCCATCTTCATGCCAGTCCAGCGGATGTGGTGATTGTGCCCAGTCCAGTTGGCAAACCGGCACGAGCGTTACGCAATCCCTTTGCAGAGAAGGCGATCGCAGCTTCCCCAGGGTTAGAACGGCGATGTATTGCCAACTGTCTGGAATCTTGCCTGTGCCGTGATACCCGCAAGACCTACTGCATTCTGCAAGCACTGGCGACAGCAGCGCGGGGTGATGTGGAGCATGGCCTGCTGTTTTCGGGCGCAAACCTTGGTCGGGCAACCCAGATCACATCGGTCGCTGAGGTGATAGCGGAGTTAATCGGTTTAGAGACAGCCGAATCATTCGCCCTCAATTCAATTTGAAGCGGTATTGTAGCCGTAATCATAGTGGTTAGGAGGGGGTCAGGGATGAGACCCCTGGCTGGGGGCGCAGCCCCCAAACCCTGCTTACAAATTAATTCGGCTGACCTACTTAGCGCGTAACTTGAGGGGAACCTGTTTCCTCACAAGTTCCTCAAACTCTTCTTCTATGGTTGGATGGCAAAATCATACCGATCTTTAACATTAATGACTGACCTCACCATTTTTCAAAGAAACCCTCTACAGTTACACCATTCAATAGCCACAGAAAGGACCATAGAAGAGATCCTGAAGCGCTATGCCGAAGGAAAACGAACCTTCCAAAAGGTGAACCTACGAGAGGTCGATTTGCATAATGCTCACCTGCATAATGTGAATTTCAATCAAGCAGATTTGCGCCAATCCCGGTTAGGTAAGACGGACTTTAGCCGAGCTAGTTTCCGCGAAGCAGACCTCAGCGAGGCCATCCTGTGGGGAACCGATTTGAGTGAAGCGGATTTGTACCAAGCCATCCTCCGCGAGGCGGATTTAAGCGGCGCTAAACTGAATGGGGCCAATCTGGAACAATCGAACTTGAGTAAGGCGATCTTGGGTGGTGCAAGCTTAGTTCACGCCAGATTGCTACGTGCCAATTTGTTTGAAGCCGAATTGCGTCCGACCTCTGATCAAGTAACCGATTTAAGTCATGCTATTTTAAGCGATGCCGACCTGTGCTACGCCAATTTGAACGGAGCCATTTTGTATCAAGCAAATCTGGATGGTGCCAGGCTCTGCCGTGCCCGTTTGAACCGCACCCTACAGCAGGGAATGAAGCCAACCGATTTAAGCACAGCTAGTTTACAAGGAGCTGACCTAAGTTATGCCGACCTCACCGGTGCAACTTTACGTAAGGCCAATTTACGCAAAGCCGATCTGACAGGCACCGTGCTCACGGATGTTGATCTGCGGGGCGCAATCATGCCAGATGGTTCGGTGCATGAGTGAAGCAATGGTTGCAGGCCGATCGCCCCACCTTGATCACGTAGAGTCACAGCAGATGACCAGCAATATCGCTGGCATAGCACTTTATGGGGTACTTTTACCCACCTAAGTTTAAGAGGTAGAATCAAAGTTTTTTGAGTGTGATAGACCTGTAGTTAGTTGAGTAGGGTGGGCGATGCCCACCCTACTACTA
>JBAUTA010000443.1:0-4610 GCA_049581985.1 Kovacikia sp. | reverse complement strand
CCGTTATCTTTGAAGGTCCATCCTTGGGCGGGGATAATAGGATTTTCGATTTTCGACGTTTGATTTTCGTTCAGGGCAATGTCCGAAGAAGTTTTCTGTGCTTGTCCTTTAGCTACGACACTGGGAGCGGGTTTCACTAACCCCACCTGAGTTGTCTCGCTGCTAAGGTCATCGCTAAGGTTTGGTGGTAAACCGCCCCGTCCAGTGCGGGTAAATTGGCTTTGAGAACCCCGTTTACAGGGATTTTGGGCTACGAGGGCGTTAGGATCTATAACCGTCTCCGGTATTTGAGCGACCCCTTGGTTAGGGTTAACGGTGTTGTTGATCTGCACTTGCCCGGATGCCCCAAACTCAGAACTGGCATCGATGTCATTGCTCTGATTCCCAGCAAGGGCTTTACGTTCAGCAATACCGAAGATGCCTTGAGCATCAATTCTGATATTACCGCCATTACCCCTTACTGCTTTAGCAATGATGTCGCTGCCGTTAGGTCCGGTTGGGGGAAAAACAAGCACGAAGGTGGGGTCAATAAGGATGTTGCCGCCATTGGCATCTCCAAAGGCGGTGGCAGAAATCACACTCTCGTTTGCCAGGCTCAATAAGTCTCTGATTTGTAGGGTGATATTTGCCCCTTCTTCTGCCCCACTCTTTCCAGTTTCGGCGGTAATAAAGCCTCGGTTTAGGGTTAAGGAATCGGCGTTGATTTTCAGGTTGCCAGCTTGTCCTTCTGTACCGCTGACGCTGACTTTTGCCCCATCAAAAATGCTAATCTGTGAGGCATTAATTGTCACATTGCCAGCCGCACCTGTGCTATCACTTTGGGCAAATAGACCACTGCTAGCCCCAACATTACTAACAACATCTGTTCCAAATTTAGCGAGTCGGTCAGTAAAAGTAGGATCACTGCCAGAGAGAACGACAAATTTGGTAGCATTAACAGTAATATTGCCTGCATTTCCTGAACTAGTTGCATTAGTTATTAGTTGTCCTCCGTTAATTGCTTCAAAGGTATTGGCATTAATTCTAATGTTTCCGCCGCTGCCAGAATTGTTGGTTTGGGCATTAATAACTGCACCATCGGCAATGCGAAAGGCAGGTGTATTGACCGTAATGTTTCCCGCTGGTCCCACTGCTCCTGTCCCAGTATCAGCAAAAATACCACTGGAAAGACCATCAAGCCCTACACCAGAAATATTCGCCGAATCAGAGACATTTACAATAATATCCCCTCCCTTGCCCTTACCACCAGGTACGCCCCTAAATGTCTGAAAAACAGAAGCAGCTAATTGACTACCACCTGTTAGCGATAGGGAACGCGCGTTAAGATCGATTGTTCCTCCATTACCTATTGCTCCTGATTCTACCACCGTTCTGATTTGAGTCGTATTGTTAGTAGTGTTTTCCAGGGAAACAAAGTCATCAACCCTTATCAATATATTACCCGCATCTCCCTTTCCTCTCGTAGATGTTTGTACAGCAGCTGCATCAGCTAAAGAGAGCGATTTGGCATTAATCGTAACATTACCGCCCTTGCCCTCTCCATTATCGTCCACTTGGTTAATAATTTCACTTGTAAAGGGTGAAATACCACGACTTCGTCCCTTAAGAGTTATGTCATCTCGGATATCAATAATGATGTTTCCAGAGTTTCCCGTTCCATTAGCAAGAGTCCAAATAAACGACCCATTGACTAATTGAAGTGACTCAGCTTTAATTGAGATATCTCCACTATTACCAATTGCTCCCTGCTCAACAAAACTTTCCACAAAGCTATCATCAATGATTATCACTTTATCAGTTGCCTGAAGTACAATCTCTCCTACTTTGCCGCCACTGAATACTAAATTCGGTAAAATGCCAGAAGCAAGTACACTGCCTCTCGCTATTTCTATATTTCGAGCATTGATAGTTATACTACCGCTTCCTCTATCCTTGACATCAACCATTGCCCCATTCGTCAGCGATGCATCTGCTCGCACTACACTATCAGGAAAGCGCAATCTAAGATTGTTACCATCAATATTAAGCGCAACTGTTCCTGTTCCTGCTAATCCTCCTAACTCAACTCGACCATTGAGAGCTGTCAACATTCCCCCATCTATGGTCACATCGCCTCCTAATAACAATAAGCTCTTGTCATCAGGCACTTTTAACCCCGTTACAGGTTGACTTTTTGCTTCATAGCGAATTGAGTCAGGTCTGACTTGATTAAAAAAGAAAGCGGAAGGCTGCACTGTTAGCAGTGAGGGGTCATTGGGATTAGCAGCACTAAAAAAACCGTGATCGCCAAACTGGATAGCATTTGCTGTTGTAGCGACGAAGGAACCTTTGAGATCCAGCGAAGCATTGGGACCAAAAATTATCCCATTAGGATTCAGCAGAAATAAGTTAAAGTTGGGAGCAGAGCCTCCAGCTTCAATCCTACCAAAAATCTCAGAAGCAGACGCGCCCGTTACGCGACTAATAACATTCTGAATGACTGGGTTATTGTTAATAAAACGGGCGATATTCTCTTCTTTCACTGAAAATTCAGCAAAGCTGTGAAACAGATTACTCCCTGCTTCTGTGCCTCCGATAATCTCAAAAAGCTTGTCTGACTGCCTGATGACCTGCGTAGGGACAGACATAGAATTGTCAGAGGCAATTTGTGCTTGAGCAGGGATGCTCACAGCTAGATAGCTAAAGATGAGACTGCTAGTGAAGCAGAGTAGATAATCGTCTGGTTTCATGAACTAGCTATTTGCCAAATCTCGTTAACCTTCAGTTATTCGCACAAAAAATGCGGTGAGACAAGGGTGCCTCGGATCCCAATTAGGGGGAGCGGTACCATTGTCTGCACGGAGTCCATGGAAATCTGCTATAGCCTCTTTTGTTACTTGCCACTGGTCTCTAATAGCTTTCGTTCCCTCTTTATCAACTAATTCTGTAAAATTCTCAAAAGCTTCCTGGGCATTTTTTTCAAGTAAAATAAATTCTGTTTGAAATTTCTGCAGAGATTTCCCATTATTAGTTTCAGCAATGGCAATAAATGAGTAGAAAGCTAACGACTCTAGAGATGGCATGTTTTTAGGATAATAGCATTGACAAAAGCCATCCTCACACACTAAATTAGATAGCTGTTCACTTACTTCTATTTCCCAAAGCATCTCTGAAGTTTCTTTGTTGAGAATCCTAAATTTATAGGAGGTTGCATCCTCTACTTCATTCCACATTAGCATCGGGCGTGAACCGAAAATGAAAGTTGGGCGAGGGCTAATGTTAATGGTCATGGCATTATCTCCTTAAGATGAAAGGATTTCCGGCTCTGGTGGAGTTAGGGTAGTCTGCCTCTTCTAGTAGGTGTCCTCACACATGCTTGCTAAACTAACCGATTTTGTCCCTATATGGGTCATCGGTTGAACTCACCGGACGCAGATAACTTTGCAACTTGATCAGAAATTGCTTAATTTTCGAGTCTAGTGCAGTAATTTATTGGACTGTTGCACTAAGAATATAGAAGTTGAAAACCTTTGTCATTGAACGATCTTTCGTTTATAGGCTTTTTTTTAGGTTTTAGCCATTTATTGTATAAATTCTTATAACTTTAGGAAGTCTAATATCGGAGAGTGGAAAAAAGTGGGGGAGCTGCATTACCTTTTCAGGCTCCTTGGTGCCACGCTGATTGTAGATACAGGGTTCAGGACTATCTGGGATGGAGCGCGATTATCCCTTCTGATAGAACATCTCCCCCGGTTTTTTCCACTCTCCAGTAGTACTCCGTCCGCTTGTGGCGGAGACATTCATTCTTTCCTAGTTTAGGCTAGAAAAGAGAACTTTTCCTGGAGGCTTGCAACTGGTTGCGGGTTTTTAGTCTTTGTTTGTAATGTCTGAAAGTCCCTTCGTGCATAGGATAAAGCAGTTTGTTGTCGAGAAACCCTACAGGTAGGGCAAGAAAAATTTCTCAAACTGCTCAATGTTCAAATGTGTTGCAATCCCTTGACCAAGGTTGAGTTTGAGCCATCACTACTCCAGTCAAGCCTCAGAGAAAAAAGACTTGCGTCATTTTTGCTTGAGTCAAGGAAAATCTATGCGGTGAAGGGATTGCAGACAAATTCACCCAGTCGGGAAAACCCGCAACCAGTTGAATGACAATGCGCTCCTAGAAAACCTCAAACAAGCCTCAGAGGGCCTACTTTACTCAAGTGAATCTGATTATCCTTTTACAGTGTTCTCTTGGCAGGTTAATACTTTGACCCCTGAACAAGTACTTACCCTGACAGGGCATCCGAAGAACACTTCTGTTCAAACCGTAGACTTCGACAAGTTCTTTGCTCAGACAACGCAGGAAAAAGACTGGTACGGGCCAAAGGAAAAGGCTGCTGTTGTTAAATATCAACAGTTAATCAAGACGCTTAAAGACTCCTTGAAGGATATCCAGGTCTATCGAGTAGGGGATACAGAACTGGATGTATATATCGTTGGCAAGACACCCACAGACAATCTGGCAGGACTTTCTACCAAAGTTGTAGAGACTTAGACTTTACTGGTTATCAACTCGGTTCTCTAATGCTTGCTTAATATTTATAGGAAGATTAGAAAGCAAGTTAAACCCCGTGGCAGTCTCTATCTTC
>JBAUTA010000442.1:0-3142 GCA_049581985.1 Kovacikia sp. | reverse complement strand
CCAGTCTTTATTTACTTCAGATTTCTATCTTCCAGGTCTTCAAACTAGTTTAATCCCGATCAAAAGGATAAGTATTAAGGTTGCTCCAGACAGAAGATACCCCCCTCCCCCTCCCCAAAATAATCTTTAACTTAATTGCACCCAATTACCTAATGGGTTAATGCGAAAGGATTCATTTTTCGATACGGCTGACGGGTTACTGAACAGATTAATGTAATTGGCATTACCACTGATTCAAATGCCATTGTCCCAAACGTTAAGCTAAACAGCAGAAAAACCAGAAGAACCGCTATCGGCCTATCACGACGGGTTTTGTACAACCAGGCAATCAGCGATAGCCAGTAAAATGCAAATAAGCCTGTCCCTAATAATCCTTGCCTGTATAGCAATGTTCCCAAATAAAAACTGTGCGTTCCAACCATTGCTGGAGCATAGCCCGGCAAAACAGTTTCTCCGGGCACCACATGTCCTACGAAAAGCTCCCAATTAGAACTATCTAAAATTCTTTCAGAGGTTCTTCGGTAAATCTCTGCCCGGACTTCCGTTGAATCTCCACGAAATTCCTCCGTTGTCTTCGTGGTGCCTGATGTTGTGTCGAGAATAAAGTCAGAAACTGGCGGCAGCATGATTAGAAAGCTAGAAAAAGCAGCTAACGCATACACAAGCCATGTATTTTTAGTATTCCCCAGCTTGAGTAACCATCGAACTAAAAGTGTAGCTGGTAATGCTAACCATACCGACCTTGTGCCACTCATCAACAGACAAAATACAGCTCCCGAAAATAGCAAGACTGACCATAGGCGCTTATTCAGATCTAAAGCTAACAACGCAATAAAACCTGTTACTAATGCCAGCGATTCTGGCCCATGGAAAAAGAAGAAGAATCGAACAAAACCTGGCAGCGAACGATCCTCTGCTCTGTAGGGAATCAAATAGTTGGTATTTCCTAAACCAGGAACATACTCTACGGGTTTGTGGGTCAATGCGCCAAACAAACTACGAGGTGGCATAAAGGGAGCCTGATGGGCTACCGTAACCAGATAAATCCAGGTAGCAAGCATTAAAAGAACAATCACAGAAAACGACCAGGCAACGACAGACGGACGGACCCGTATTCTTCGACTCTGGACGTACCAAATAATTGCCGCAGGCGCAAATATTGCATTCAAGGATTCTGTAAAGTCACGAACGCTCAGGGAAGCATCGTGATAGAAACCATAGAAGATTGCTGAAATGAGATCGTATGCCCCATAAGCAGTGAGAGCTAAAACAACTAAACCTGGATTTTGGAGTTGGATTTTCCCCTGATCAACGTATTCATAAAGATAAATCCCCAAGGCCAGGGCTAATAATAAATAACTCCAGCCCCACAGCCACCAGAGAGGAATCAGGACAATGCCCAGGCAAACTGTCTTTTCAGCCTGCTCTAACCGATGCCAGCGTAAGAAAATTCCCTTAAGTACAGAGGCGGGAGTATCGGGCAAGGCATCCCGCGGAACAGAACCAGAGTCATACCAGTTCATCGTTCAACCTCAACCTCATGGGGCTCGGATGGGTAGTCTTCCCAATTTGATTCCGTGCAGTTAATCACTAACCCCAGGATCTTTGCCTTATTTCGCCGAATTTGATGAATACTGTCAATCAATGGCAGTCGTTTGCTGAGACCCGGTTGTACCACAAGCAAGACATCGGGGTTCGAGCGGGTCATTAAAACAGGTTCATTTGCCGAACTGATAGCAAGTGTATCAATCAAGATATAATCGTATTCACTATTGTTTTGAACAAAATTTAATAGCTGCTCTAAGTCTCCACGAGCAATATATTCTGCCTCCTTATTTGTTTCTAGATTGGGGGTCAGGAGATCAATGCCGGGGCAAAGTTCCACCAGTTGCGGTTTTAATTGAATCTTCTCTGGTTGGAAGTGACCCACACGTTTTGTCAGTTCTACCCGATCAAAGTCTGCGTCCACCATCAGCACGCGGAATCCCAATTTCAAAAGTGCGATCGCCAATCCCAGGGTGACCGTTGTCTTTCCTTCATGGGCGGAAGCACTGGTAATCATCAGGCGACCCTGTCTCAGGGGCATCAGGCTAATTGCGGAAGCCAGCCGTTGAAACTCCAGTTCATCGTCTAATTGGGGATCAATGACATTTCCCAAACCTTTGCGTTGACCTTTGCGTTGACCTTTAAGGCGGGGGATTTTGCCAAGCAACGGAATTCCCTGCTTTTGGAAGTCGCCATTTGTTAAGAGGGGATCGCGACTCTCTAGAAATAAAGCAATTGCAATACTTCCAAAGAGGGCAGCAAGAATTGCACCTAAGATCACAGGCTTACGACCAGGACCCGAAGGAACAGGATTTGATGCCGCTTCATCCAGGATTTGAACACTTGGGTAGGTACTAAAGCCATTAACTCTAGTGGCCTCCGTTTGGGCAACGAGACCGTTATAAACCCCCTCCGAAATACTGTATTGCCGCTGTAATTGAAGTAACCGCGCACGCGCAGCAGGAATTTTGCTCAGTTGGGCGTTCAACTGGTCAATTTGGTTTTGGAGCTGAACATATTGCTGCTTTAAAGCATTGGTTTGGCTTTCAGCTAAGATCAACTCCTTGACCAACTCAGCATAGGTTTCACCCAGGGCGGGTTCTACGGGTAAGCTATCAGCCGCCGCTTTAGTGATATGGCTTGTCTGCCGACGTAGCAACGCCTCCCGCTCCAACAAGAGATTCTGTACCTTTGGGCTGTCATCGGTGTAAATCGCCCGGGCTGCGATTAAACTAACCTCAAGCTTAGCTAGCTTTTGCTGCACTTCTTGATAATTAGGATTTTCAGTTAGTCGTAACGATGCGATCGCCTGGCTGGGGGTTTCTTTCAACCGCTCTGATAAAGTTTCAACCCGAGTTTTACTGGCCTGAAATTGACCGACTAACTGTCCTTGAGAAATGATCAAAGAGCTGATAGTTGTAACTAATTCCTTTGTCTGACTCTCGCTATCAACCAGGTTTGTATTTCTCTGAAATTCCACAAGAATTTCTTGAGCCCGCTTCAACCTCTCTTCAGCTTTGACTAACTCAGGCTGAATGAACTTAAAGCGCTGGATGCCATCATCCTTGCGGAGAGCATCCAAGCGCTGCTGAAATAC
>JBAUTA010000441.1:0-1907 GCA_049581985.1 Kovacikia sp. | reverse complement strand
TCTGCGACCTTCCCGCGGGCCTGTAGGAACCCGACGAGATCCAGGGTGGGACGATGATGAATCAGTAGTTTGCATAGACTCTCAAGAATGTTGAGTGTGCAGATTTGTGTGATGTAGGAGTAGTTTCTCTTTACCAGGGGCGATCTTGAAACGGTGGATTTTGAGGTTGGGGAATCTCACGGATCCAGATTTGTTCCAGAGTGGCTCGCTTTTGGGCCAAGACCAGGGTTTGATGCTTGCGGTGGCGATAGCACAAATGCTTGCCAATCCGAACACCTCCTGCCAGCAAAAACATTAGAACAAACAGTGAACCAGCCCAGGTTAAAAAAGGAGCAGGTAGCGTATTGGAATTCGGACCCATATGATATTGCGGAGCTACTACACCGATGTGTTGAGAGTTCGGCAAGTTAGAGAGTGACATAGGGTAAGACCAAAGAGTTAGTTATTGAATCGCACAACAAAAGATCGGTGCTAAAACCAGGCATAGCTGAAGGCCACAATATGCCACGGTTCATCGGGACTTTTCTCCGGATAAGCAGCACAAATCCCAAGCCAAACAAATCGGCTACAGATGGAGAATTGCTTCTGGAGGTTTCGACAGTTTGTTGAAAACCAGGAGAAATACTCTTTGATGTATGGAGTGGTGCAACAACAGCAACTATAGGTTGAGGGATCATGATTCACCTACCCAATTCCTCTAGCAATCTGGAAGGCTTCCGCGATCGGCCCCAGTGCCAATACTGGAAAGAACTCTAACGCACCCAGAATCAAGATCACGCCAAGGGTGACCCCGGTGAATAAGCCCGTATCGGTTCGCAGGGTTCCAGCGGTTTCGGGTACGGCTTGCTTTCGCGTCATACTATCAGCCAGCAGTAGAAGGGCAACGATCGGCACATACCGTCCTGCCAGCAGGCTGAAACAGGTACTCAGGTTCCACCATAATGCCGTTGTTGTTGTTGCTGCGCCCCCCGCGATCGCAATCGGTGAAGGCTGTGAGTCACCCAATCCTTCAAAGCCAGAGCCATTATTGGCAGCAGCCGAGGCATACTCATAAATGACCTGTGAAAGTCCATGAAAGCCAGGATTACTGATGCCAGCAAGTTGATCGGGAAAGGCGAGGGCGATCGCGCCGGGAATCAGAATAGCGATCGGATGCACCAGCAGAATTAGAAAACTTGCCAGCACCACCTCTCGTTTTTCGATCTTGCGCCCTAAAAATTCTGGGGTTCGCCCGACCATCAAGCCTGTGACGAATACTGCCAGAATCAAGTAGGCAAACAGGTACGCCGTTCCTGTCCCCTGTCCACCAAACACAATTTGCAGAAACATATTAGACAGGGTGACAAAGCCACCATTGGGCATGAACGAATCATGCAAACTGTTCACTGCTCCACACATACTGGCGGTTGTAAATACCGCAAATAGAGCCGATTGCGCCCAGCCAAACCGAACTTCTTTCCCTTCTAAATTGGGAGCCTGACCACCCAGCAAGGCATTCACCGCAGGGTTTCCCTGGTACTCACCGATCGCCGTGATGATAGCGAAAACGACCAGGATGGCAAACGGAATGCTGAACACCAACCACGCTTGCTTCAAATTATTGGCAAAAATGCCGTAGGTAATAATCAGCGACGTAGGGATGGAAAGAATGGCAACCAGTTCAATCAAATTGGTCAAACCATTCGGGTTCTCAAAGGGATGGGCTGAATTAATGGCAAAGAAGCCGCCGCCGTTCTCGCCCAACTCTTTAATAATTTCAAAGTGGGCTACAGGACCGCGTGCGATCGCCTGACTGATCGCTGGGTCTTCCAATGTAGGCACAACAACCGGACCCGCTAGCGTCTCTGGCATTCCAGCTGCAATAAATGCGATCGCACCCACAATGCTAATTGGTAGCAAGATTCGTG
>JBAUTA010000440.1:0-6458 GCA_049581985.1 Kovacikia sp. | reverse complement strand
CTCTGAGAGTTTTGTGATTGGAGATAAACCGTGTGATATTGAGTTAGGACAGCGGGTAGGTGCAACTACCTTGCTAGTCAAAACGGGTTACGGCGCAGAGGTGGTTGCAGCGGATACGGCAAAGCCTGACTTTATAGTAGAGAATCTGGCAGAAGCAGCTGAGGTGATTCAGCGGCGGCTGATAACCGGAGCATGTCAGTAATCAGGTATCTGAGAGGGTGGTGTGGGAATAGGAATGAAACATAAAACACAATTAGTTGCCAGCAATTTACGATCACAGGTACAAACCCATTTGCTCGAAAGTGCCGAGGTCAAACGGCAAATTTCTCAGCACTGTACCGATTCCATTCTTTTAACTGCCCAAATTTTGGCGGAGACGTTTCGGGTTGGGGGAAAGGTGCTGTTGTGCGGTAACGGGGGCAGCGCGGCAGACTGTCAACACATGGCAGGCGAGCTGGTAAATTATTTGACAAAAGATTTTCGCCGCCCTGGGCTACCCGCGATCGCGCTCACCACGGACAGTTCCCTCTTCAGTGCGATCGCGAATGACTGTGGGCTAGAGCATGTATTTGAACGTCAGGTGCAAACCTTAGGCAGACCCGGCGATGCCCTGATTGCCATCAGCACCAGTGGCAACTCGATCAACATCATTCGGGCGGTTGAAGCGGCCCAAGCCTTAGATATGCGGACGATTGGGTTGACTGGCAACGGCGGCGGCAAACTGGCAAATTTAGCAGCGGTGGTAATCGCGGTGCCCAGTTCCCATACTCAATATATTCAAGAAGGACATTTGGCGATCGAGCACATCCTGTGTGAGCTGGTCGAAAGACATTTATTTGAGAAAGACTGAAAGACTAAAGGTTAAAAGATTAAGCATGCTCTACGAAGAACTCTTCTACAAAGCGCTACGAATTCGACTGGTGGAGGAGCGCATCATTGAGCTATATCCCAGCGATCGGATTCAGAGCCCGGTCCATCTTTCGATCGGGCAGGAGGCGATCGCAGTGGGCATTTGCCAGTCTCTCAGGTTAACTGACTTGCTGTTCGGCTCCTATCGCAGCCATGCCTTTTACCTGGCCAAGGGCGGTGATTTGAACCTGTTCTTCGCTGAACTTTATGGCAAGCTGACGGGGGGGTGTCAGGGCAAGGCAGGTTCAATGCATTTGACCGCGCCAGAGATCGGCTTTATGGGGTCTTCTGCGGTCATTGCCAGCACGATTCCCCATGCGATTGGGGCAGCGCTGGCAACGAAACAGCTCAACAAAGATCAGGTCATTGTGGTGGCGTTTGGAGACGGTGCAACTGAGCAGGGTGTTTATCATGAATCACTTAACTTCGTAGCCCTACACCAGCTCCCGGTGATTTTCGTCTGCGAAAATAATCGGCTGGCCGTTCACTCCTGTTTAGAGGCCCGCCAGTCTTACCGGATTGTGGATCATGTCAGTGCCTACGGCATTCCCACAACTCAGGTTGCCGCAGGTTACGACCTGATCAAAGTGCATGACTCCTTTGCGGAGATTTTGCAGCAGGTGCGCCAATCAAAATCGCCCCACTTCCTCGAAGTTCAAACCTTCCGCTACAAAGAACATGTCGGTCCTGGGGACGATTATGCGGCTGGATATCGGTCGATTCAGGAGCTTGAACGCTGGCAGGCCAATGACCCGCTGATTCAAAACCGGGAACTGGTAGAACAATTCACGCCGGCGATCGTGCAAGAAATTGATGCGGCGGTCGAGTTTGCCGAATCTAGCCCGGCTCCGGGTCGAGAGCACCTGCTGACCGATGTCTTTTAAGGAAGTTTAAGTTTAAGCAAGTAAGGACGCCCTGCTTACCAGGACGTCCTACCCATCAGAAAACCCTGTAGGGATTACCGCAACTTAGCTTCTTTAATTAGCTTCTTTGATTAGCTTCTCTGAAGAGTTGCCAGAATTTCATTCAAAATTTCCTGGGCACCCTGTTCCCGTAGAGCCTTTGCCAGTTCAGTACCCAACCTTTCCGCATCGGTCGCAGGTCCGCTAATCGTATCTTTGACCAGCCTTTGACCATCTAGACTGGCAACAATGCCCGTAAGGGTCAAGGTATCGTTTTCTAATAAGGTGTTCACCCCGATCGGAACCTGACATCCCCCTTCCAACTCTCGTAGGAAAGCCCGCTCTGCGTAGCACCGATAGGCGGTGGGTTGGTGTTGCAAAGCCTTGAGCAGGGATAATACTTCCGCATCGTCGGCACGGCATTCAATCCCCAATGCTCCCTGACCTACCGCATGGAGCGAGATTTCCGCCGGAATAACCTGATGAATCCGGTCTTCCATTCCCAGCCGTTGCAGCCCTGCCACTGCCAGGATGAGCGCATCATAATCACCGGAATCCAATTTTGCCAGACGGGTGTTCAAGTTGCCCCGCACATCCTTGAAGATAAAGTGGGGATAATGATGCTTCAGCTGTGCCAGCCGCCGCAGGGAAGAGGTACCAATAATTGCCCCTTCCGGGAGGGTGTCGAGCTGCTTGTCCCTATGGTTTTCATGCAATACCAGCGCATCTGCTGGATTTTCCCGCTCGGTCACACACCCTAAGGTCAATCCTTCTGGCAAGCGCGTGGGCAAATCCTTGAGGGAGTGAACGGCAAAGTCAATCTCGCGATCGATCATGCCAAGCTCCAATTCCTTCGTAAATAACCCCTTGTCCCCGATCTTTGCCAAGGCCACATCTAGGATTTTGTCCCCATGGGTACTCATGGTATGGACTTCAAAGGTGCGGGTGGGGAATGCCTTCTGCAATTGCTCCTGCACCCAATAGGTTTGCACGAGCGCCAGTTGACTTTTCCGGGAACCAATCCGAATAGTGCGATTAGAGGTGGAGACAGAAGGCGATGCGGCTAGGGTCATAACGCAAAGAATTGAAAATGATTGATCAAGTCACGTTTTCCACATTACCGCAGTATGTGCCCCGATTCATGCGAGTAGGAGGGAGATCAACCGTTACATATCGTTAAGTTTCCGTTCTGAAAGAACTACTTTTAGCGGACTCAATCTGGCTAAGGCTGCCAATCATCCATTTTGCAATCTGGGGGAGCTACGGTGTATACACAAGTCTGGGTCAAGGCAAACCCACCCCCAGACCCCCTCCAAACGAAATCTCGGCTTGCGTTTCGAGGTTGGGGCCGTGATTATGACCTGGCTTTCACACCTGATTCAACTCTGGGGTGCATGGGGCCTGACTGATTTCTCTGGATTCTCGTCCCGTTGGCCTTAAACCCATCACCCCTGACCCTTTCGGGGGGTGGGGGAGTTAGGACCTCACGAGGCGGGGGACAATGTATTTCCTGGGACGCTGGGTCACAGAAAATACATTGGCAGGGGGGAAGTCCCCCGGCAGAGGATGGGGTTTAAGACAAGAATGTATACACAGCAGCCTTACAGAGGGGGAACAGGCTTGAAAGTCCCCCTTTTTAAGGGAATTTAGGGGGATCTGGGTACCTTCCCATCTCTTTAACCTTCCTTGCCTTATTTCTCCTTGCCTTATTTCTTCGCCTGACTCAAGAGTTTTTTGACCGCATCCAGTAGGTAGGGTGGATGGTAGGGCTTAGTGATGTAAGCGTCTGCTCCTTGTTTCATGCCCCAATAGACATCGAATTCTTCGCTTTTGCTGGTACACATCACGACAGGGATGTGTTTGATCTGGGGGTCATTTTTAATCCAGCGGCAGAGTTCGTAGCCATTTTTGCGTGGCATGACAATATCAGTCACAACCAGATCGGGAGTATTTTCCTTAATCTTCTCGATCGCTTCTTCGCCATCAACTGCCTCAACTACGATAAAGCCACTCCGCTTCAACTGTTCTGAGAGGAGTTCTCGCACAGTTGGGCTATCGTCAACAATTAGAACTGTACTCATACTCCCGGTCGGCTCGTTAAGCTGATTGGTTTATCAATCAAATCATTCCCATGAATGTGTTGATTTATAATCTTTGTTCATATTTTGTAAGTAGATGGACGTAATTCAAGGGAGACGACTTTGGGGATCGGGGGCTGCGCATTAGCACAGCCCCCCACCCTTTCGCTCCATGAATCAGGGCTACTGGCCTTTCAGGTCTGGTTTGAAGGGTTGAAAACCCTCAAAGCACCTGGAATATGGGTTTTGTAGATTTGCAACACTATAGCCCTTTTCAAGGGTGAGAGGCACAGTGAGGCTGCTTCGCGCCCCACTATGCCTCCCACTTCTTTACTTCATCCAGGTGAAAACTGCTATAGCGAGTTTACAGGAAGGGCAAGCAGGATTGAGCGGCTTTTGTAACCGGGCAAGGGTTAACTTCAGGAATCCTATCATCCATCAGTACACCCAGGGAATCAGCTTTTTTGTCCGTTGACGATAGTTCGGGTACTCCGGATATTTCTCGGTTAGCCAGGTTTCTTCACGACTGGCCTTGGCATTGAGGACCATCAGCAAGACGAATGTGCCAATCAGATGGGATAGGCTCAATTGCCAAAGAGTCCAGGCGATCGCTGCCAGGATGATGCCGCCATAAAGAGGATGTCTGATGATGCCGTAAACCCCCGTCTGGACAAGCTCTCCATCATCCTTGGGATAGGGGAGCGGCGTAAGATTGTGGCCCAGGTCTAGCAGCCCTTTGCATAGGAAAACCGCTGCGATCGCTGCCAATATCGCTGCTCCACCCCGCATCCAATAAATGCAGGGTGGGGATGGAAGGTTCCAACCCTCAGGTCGATAGACTGGCAGAGTAGCAAAACCAATCAGGCACAACGCTTGTAGGAGAAGCCAATATTCCCCTCGACGACCCTGCCAACTCTGCGAACTGAATCCCCAGTCAGTTAGGAACCCCATACAGTTAGAAATTTAAGAGTAAAAAATAAGGGTAAAAAAGGCATGGAAGGAACTCTTATTCAATTCTGCCCACTTCCCCACTGATTTTGCATTTTTCATTTGTAATACCAATTTAAAAAATGAAGGTTGCAGATGGGGGTGTGTGGGCTTAGCCCCCAGCCAGGGGTTCCACCCCTGCACCCCCAAAGCCTTTCGCTTCGTTGCGCCCACCGCCCTACTTCCAGTTGCGGCTAACCTGCTCCAGGCGTTCTACCTCATCCGAGTTCAAACTCCAACCCAGGGCACCTGCGTTTTGCCTTGCCTGTTCTGCGGTTTTGGCCCCAGGAATCGGAATCACCCCTCCTTGAGCAATTAGCCAATTGAGCGCAACCTGGGCAGGGGTCCGCTGGTGGGCCTCCCCAATTTCTTGCAGCGCATTGACTACGGGCGCAATCTTTTGTAATCCGCTAGAGCTAAAGCGGGGATCAATCCGGCGTGCGCCCTCAAGCTTACGGGCCTCATTTGCTTTATACTTGCCAGTCAGCAATCCCTGGGCCAGTGGACTATAGGCTAGAAGCGTCACGCCCAACTCGTGGGCAGCATCCAGAATCCCTTTGGTTTCAATCTGCCGGGTTAAAAGCGAGTAGCGGACCTGATTGACTGCCAGGGGGATGCCCCTGGCAGCCAGAAATTTGTGGGCTTGCCGCATTTGCTCGGCAGAATAGTTACTGATCCCCACGGTTTCAATTCTGCCCTTTTCCACCTCGTCTGCCAGGGCATTCATTAAGGTTCGCTGCCCCATCAGAAAGTCCAGAGGCCAGTGGACCTGATAAAGCGCAACTTTCTCAACCTGTAATCGTTTGAGGCTTTCTGTGAGGGCGTCTGCGACTGCCTGAGCCGAAAATCGCCAGGGATAGGGAAAATATTTGGTGGCAATCTGAACGGGGCGATCGCTCTGCTTCATAAACTGCCCCAGAAGCTTTTCCGACTCTCCCGGCCCGTACACCTCAGCCGTATCAAAAAAGTTGATGCCAGCCTCCAGAGATGCTTGAAAGGCTTGCTTTACCTGATCAGCTCCATACTCTTTGCCATAGCTCCAGAACAGTTTGTCTCCCCAAGCCCAGGTGCCAATCCCAAGGGGAGACACTTTGGGGCCATTGGGTCCTAATTTGATCTCGTCCACAACCATGGTTAGCCGCTTAGCTTTACGATTTTTAATATATTTAAGTCTAACGCCAGGTCAGGAGGCATGAACCTTTATTCTGGTAAATCGGGAGTCTTTCTGACTAAAGGCTTAGGAATGAGCCCAAAATCAACCCGACAGGCTGTAAGGACTTAGCCTTTGAGCGAAACCCTGGACAATCACCAAAAGCTGACGGCTGGGCTGATATAGCCGTAGCCCTATTAGTTAGGACGGGGTGCAGGGGTCTCACCCCTGGCTGGGGGCAACGCTCCCCCTTCCCCTTTAATCCTCTGTCCTCATCAAATTGGCAATCGCTATAGCCATCTGTTGGCTGCTATAAGTCAGACCTGATTGACTGCCAAAATCACCTCGAGAAACCATTCAGCATCGTTATGGAAACAAGCTCCTTTTCTGATTCACCTGATATTTCCCCTGTGTCCCTTCCCCGGATTACCC
>JBAUTA010000439.1:0-1871 GCA_049581985.1 Kovacikia sp. | reverse complement strand
AACCCCTGATCCTGGCTTTTGGTTCCTGCGGAGGTCATTTCAAAAATGACGACGGGAACCTGACCCTCTTCCCAGATCTTGTAATTATCCCGTCCTCCGGGAGCTACATCAAAGATCACCATGACATCGGGAGCTATCCGTAACCTGGGAAACCCCTCTGAATAATAGAGAAACTGATTTCCTAGAACGGTCGCTTGGCGTCCTTCAAGATATTGCCTGAGAACTTCGAGGGTAACGAGTAGCGCATACAAGTGAACGTAGGTTTCTGCCACTGGTTCGCCGTCTGAACTAGGATAAAAAACTGGGGTCGTCTGGGTTGTAGGCAAAAGCGTCGCCATTGTTGCCAAAAGTGGATGGAGATAGGGAATGATTCTATTGTGATACTTCCATCTTACTGTTCATCCACTTACACTCCAATGCAGGGCAGAAGAAGGCAGAGTGATGCGTCTGGGGGGCGATCGGTATTATATCCATGCGAGTAGAAGCCCCTACTCCCCTATCTGCAATTTACTTTTTTAAATTGGTATAAGATTGTTTCAAAAGTTTTGATCTGGAACCAGTTGTCTTGCTGATTACCTGCGCGCTCAAATTTAACCCAGCTAAACCCTTTCAGCAGGGCTGTTATTGGAACTTTCAACTAATTAGGTCAGCCATTATTAATAGTAAGAAGGGGTTTGGGGGGAGCGCCCCCAGTCAAGGGGTTTTACCCCCTCCACCCCCACTGGCATCTTCAGTTTAATGGCATCCAGCTACTTAAACCTGCCTAAAAAGGTGAATCAGGTTTTGATGAACTGAATATTAGGTGAGAATTCTTATCAATGAATCAAACAGGTGGTTTCAGAATGGATATTAAGCACGGCTTCATTGATACTGTTGGCAATACGCCGCTGATCCGGTTAAACAGTTTTAGTGACGAGACAGGATGCGAAATTCTAGGTAAGGCAGAATTTCTCAATCCTGGTGGCTCCGTCAAAGACCGGGCAGCACTATATATTATTCAAGATGCAGAGAAAAAAGGATTACTGAAGCCGGGAGGAACCGTTGTTGAAGGCACTGCTGGAAATACGGGCATTGGGCTAGCGCATATCTGTAACGCGAAGGGTTACAAGTGCCTGATCGTCATTCCAGAAACCCAATCCCAGGAAAAGATTGACCTATTAAGAACGCTGGGGGCAGAGGTGCGAACGGTTCCTGCGGTTCCCTATAAAGATCCCAACAACTACGTCAAACTGTCTGGCAGAATTGCTGCTGAGATGGAAAACGCGATCTGGGCCAACCAATTCGACAACCTGGCAAACCGCGATGCCCATTACGGAACCACTGCGCCGGAGATTTGGGCACAAACCGACGGTAAGGTAGATGCCTGGGTGGCGGCAACGGGCACTGGTGGCACCTATGCCGGAGTTGCCCTATTTTTGAAGGAAAAGGATCCCAGGATCCAGTGTGTCGTCGCCGATCCCATGGGGAGTGGCCTTTATAGCTACGTCAAAACGGGTGAGATTCACATCTCCGGCAATTCCATCACTGAAGGCATCGGTAACAGCCGTGTCACTGCCAATATGGAAGGAGCCCCAACGGATGACGCCATTCAGATTGATGACGCTGAAGCGGTACGGGTGGTCTATCAACTCTTAGAAAAAGATGGCCTGTTTATGGGAGGGTCGGTGGGGATCAATGTGGGAGCTGCAGTTGCCCTCGCGAAACAACTGGGAGCGGGACACACGATCGTCACTGTGCTCTGCGATGGCGGTAGCCGTTACCAGTCAAAACTATTTAATCGGGAATGGCTGACAGCGAAGGGCCTATTTCCAAAATAAAGACGAAATAAAGACAGGGTAGGATTGCTGCCTGCTTAGCTGTGAGCTTGATCA
>JBAUTA010000438.1:0-2172 GCA_049581985.1 Kovacikia sp. | reverse complement strand
ATTTTGCACTGGCGAGCTTTCCATTTATAATAGGCGGAATATAATTGGTGTTCCTTGGACAAGAGCCAAACTACAATCAGCGTCTTATGAACCTCTTGTGGCTATATTGCCGCAGATGAGGGTTCGCCAAAAGTCTTATTGGTAATATTTACCGAATTAATGCCTCCCAAAATATCTCTAGACTCTTTTGAAAACTGAGGCTTATATCCTGTAACCATCTGCTCAAGTAAAGAGATAATTAACTGATCATCATTTCTTGCCGCCGCTTCGCTGAGAACATCTATAGTGCTACTTAGATTGACAGGGACATGCTGACTGGCATTGCGGGCGATCAGAATCTTTTCATGTTGAGTTCGCTCATACTGCTCCCCCTCAATAAACAGCTCTTCAAATAATTTTTCTCCGGGGCGTAGCCCTGTAAACACAATGTCAATATCTTCACCGACTTTGTGACCAGACAAGCGAATCATATCCCTGGCTAGGTCAACAATCTTAATTGGCTGCCCCATATCCAGCATCATCACCTCGCCCCCCTGGCTCAGCAACGCTGCCTGCAATACCAATTGCACCGCTTCAGGAATGGTCATGAAGTAGCGACAGATATCCGGATGGGTAATTGTAATCGGCCCCCCCAGTGCAATTTGTTTTTGGAACGTTGGCACCACACTGCCTCTACTGCCTAAGACATTGCCAAACCGGACTACCACATAGGGTTTACCCGTCCTCTGAGCCGCCTGCAGCACCAGCATCTCCGCCATTCGCTTGCTGGCCCCCATCACATTCGTTGGATTCACAGCTTTGTCGGTTGAAATCATGACGAAGTGGCTTACGTTGTATTTAAGGGCCATATCCAGCAAATTTTTAGTGCCCATGACATTGCTGCTAATCGCTTCCGGTACATTCTGTTCCATCAAAGGAACATGCTTGTGAGCAGCGGCATGGAATACCACTTCCGGGCGAAATTCCGCAAAGGCTTGATTCAAGCGGGAGGTCGATCGAATGTCAGCGATAAAAGTTCTCAAGGTCGGAATGGGTTCTTCCCCATCCTCCTCAGTCCTATCTTCCAGATACTTTTCTTCCAGATACTTTGCTCCGGGAAGTATCTTTACTATTGGAACGGTTTCAGCAGTCTTTCCGGGGAAAAGGCGCTTAATCATCGGTTCCAACTCCTGCTGAATCGTGAAAACCGAGTTTTCTCCTTTTCCTAAGAGAAAAAGCTCAGCGGGGCGGCATCTGAGAATTTGGCGACATAGTTCGCTGCCGATGGATCCACCGCCACCTGTCACCATTACCCGCTTACCCCGAATAAATTCAGCCACCTTATGAATATCCGTTTGAATTGGCTCCCGACGCAACAGATCTTCGATCTGGATATCCCGAACGTCCTTCCAGGAAGGGGGGTCATGCAGAAGCTCAAGCTGACCGGGTAAGGTGATGGTTGGTAAACCCGTTGCCTGACAAATTTCTAAGATCTCTCGGATAGCAACACCTGATGCAGACGGAATTGCTACCACAATCCGATCAATCCTCAGCGACTGAACAACTTCAGGAATATGGGCGCGATCGCCTACTACTGGCACTCCCTGAATGTATAGATTCCGCTTCTTGGGATCATCATCAATGAAGGCAATCAGTTCTAACGCCAGTTGTGGATCGTGTCTCAGATGTCTTATATCTCGAGCCAGGGAGTTGCCGCCATCACCAGCACCAACAATAAGAATCCGACATTTCAGGGAATTTGTTTTCTCTCGACGATAGAATCTTACCAGAGCCGGAATGGACAAGCGGGAGCCTATCACGAGTAATATGCTGAGAATGCCCTCTAATAGAGGGATGGAACGGGGCATGCGAACAGGTTCAAGCGCGATAAAAGAGAGCCCCTTAAATAGAAAAGCTTCTAAAATTACTGCCATCAGAATCGGAATTGCCAATTGTACGAGGTCATCAAAGGTGGCATAGAACCAGTAGCGTTTGTAACAACCTGACACCCAAAGAATTGCCATCTTAACGATGGGGAACAGAATTATTGCTAGTAATAATCCGTTGTGATAGGGATAGAAAGCTTGATTGAAAGCAACATCAGCAAGATTTGGGTACAAATCTAATCGAAGCTGCAATGCCATCAATGGAGTAAACAGGAAAACGATTAAATCAGAAATAATAAAATACTGA
>JBAUTA010000437.1:0-6560 GCA_049581985.1 Kovacikia sp. | reverse complement strand
GTTTATCGCAATATACACTACCCATCCCCTGTTCCCTTGTTTTTCCTTGCTCTTTATTTAACTACTAAACTGCACCAGGCTCCAGAATGGATAACCGAAAATCATCAGTTTGTTTCAAAAACTTTATTACACGTCTTAATGGCTTTCACTCCCAAATCAGCCAACCGCAGCGTGAAAACGATCCTATTTCCTTAATTAGAATGCTCTCTTTGTCGTTAGGGAGGGCGTTGCTCTGGGGCAGCCCGTTCCTCTGCATGATGATCCTTGTAGCACGGCCCTCAAATGCGCAGGTGACGGTATCGCAGGGGGCTCCTTCTATTCTCAATAATCCGCTGCCGCGGGAGCCGCAGCCACCCTCTATCCAACCGCCGCCTGAGCCGCCCATCCCAGACCGCCTGCCGCCGCCAGAACAACTGCTGCCAGCACCAACTCTGCCCCTGCCGTCTGAAGTCGTGCCGCCTGAAACGTCCCAAACTATTACCGTTGAGCAATTTCGGGTGACGGGTAGTAGCGTATTTACGCAAGCAGACTTTGACCGGGTTACGGCTCCTTATACCAAACGTCCAATTACGATCGCCGAACTGTTCCAGGCCAGATCGGTGGTGACCCAGCTTTATGTAGACCACGGCTACATTACCTCCGGTGCCTATATTCCACCGCAACGGCTCCAGGCAGGCATCATTGAAATTCGGGTGGTTGAGGGGGGGCTAGAGTCGATTACCGTTACCGGAACTCGACGGTTGAAGCCCAGCTATGTCCAATCGCGCCTCGATCTTGCCACCCGCAAGCCTTTGAACCGAAATCAGCTTCTAGAAGCTCTCCAGCTTTTGCAATTGAATCCGCTGATCCAGTCCATTTCAGCAGAGTTGTCTGCTGGAACCCGTCCGGGGGAAAACCTGCTGGAAGTGCGGGTGACCGAAGCTAAAACCTTTAATGCCCAACTCTTACTCAACAATGGGCGGGTTCCCAGCGTTGGCTCGTTTCAACAGCAGCTTCAGCTTAGCGAAGGGAACCTATTGGGCTTTGGCGATAGTCTGATTGGCTCCTATTCCCATACGGAGGGGAGCAACGCCTTCGACTTCAGCTATACGTTTCCGGTTTCTCCGCGCAACGCGACGATCCGTTTTAGCACGGGGATTTCCTATAACAAAGTGGTTGAGAAACCCTTTGACATTTTAGAGATTGAATCGAGTTCTCGCTATTTTGAACTGAGCTTCCGTCAGCCGATTGTGCAAACTCCCACCCACGAAATTGCCCTGGGAGTGACAGGTACCCAGCAGCAAAATCAGGCAACCCTGCTGAATGGTGAAATTCCCTTCCCAGGCAGGGGAGCAGATGACCAGGGACGTACAAGCCTTGCCGCCTTACGGTTTTTTCAGGAAGCGACCTGGCGCAGCAGTGTGGAAGTGATTGCATTGCGCTCCCAGTTCAGCGTAGGAATCAACGGACTGGGTTCTACCATCAACCCGGATCCGCCGGATAGTCGCTTTTTCGCGTGGCGGGGACAGGCTCAGTGGGTGAGGCTGCTGGCTCCCGATACGCTGTTTTTGCTGCGGGGTGATATTCAAGTGGCTAACCAGGCCCTACTTCCCTTCGAGCAGTTTTCCCTGGGTGGGATGGACAGTATCCGGGGGTATCGTCAGGATGCTCTACTCACGGATAATGGACTTTTTGCTTCTGCCGAAGTCCGCATCCCGATCGTACGTCTGCCTAAAATTAACGGTCTTTTGCAACTTGCTCCGTTTATTGATGTGGGTACTGGCTGGAACCTATCCGGGTTTCCTGACTCCGATCCCAGCACCCTTGCCTCAGTGGGGTTAGGGTTACGGCTGCAAGTCAGCGATCGCCTCACCGCCCGGTTTGACTGGGGTATTCCTTTAGTCTCCGTGTCTGGTGACAAGAATACCTTGCAAGAAAAGGGACTGTATTTTTCCATTGTTTACAACCAGTCTTTCTAATTCCCTATCTGCCCATATTTTCAGTAAGCTCAAACTGGAGGATAAGTAGGTAGCTCTAATTAATTGTAAGAAGGGGAAGTGGGGGCTGCGCCCCCAGGCAAGGGGTTCCACCCCCTCCGCCCCCAAACTCATCTTTTATTTAATTGCGCCCAGCTACTTAGTATGACCTTCTAAAGTATGGTCTATAGGGATAGGAAGCGTAGTTATTTATGCCCCATAGTTTTGTGAATTATGGTTAATTTATGCTTGACTTGATTAAAGTAAGTCTACGATTATTATTTAATAGGCAAAATTTAAAAGTCTTACTGCTCCTACGACGGTAGTAAGGCCTTCAGATTCCACCTAAGTCTCCTTAACAAGGGAGAGCTTTCAGCCTACTTTGCTTTTTTAAGGAAGATTTAGGAGGTAGTGAGTTCTTGACATTACATACCCTGACTTTTAAAGCTCCCTCTTAGGATGATCACTATTGTTGTTGATCCAAAATCATGCTTGAAAACGATGCATAAAACCCCTATTTTTAGAGGTTCCATTTTTTCATTACATTAGATTTTGGGATTTAAAAACCTCAGGTCTATAGATTTGTAAAGGAGGCCCTATATGGTGACTAAAAGGTAACTAAAAGGTGACTAAAAGGTGACTAAATATTTCTTTTCGTGAAATATGGTTCCAAGCTTAAAAACTCTTGTCTTCCTACCCTTTTTCAGGCTTAGAAACTGTAAAATGTTTAATTTGTCCAGAGCGTTAATCTTCCGCTAGCGCTAGAAGAGCAGGATGACGAAAGAGTAGGGGTGGGAAATGTTCATTGTTGCAACCCGCACATTATTCCGTGAAATTCTCCATCCTTTTCCAAAGTAGGCTTACCCATTTTCCTCACCTTTTTTTAAGTGTCCCTTAAACTTCCAGGGAAATGTATCCGGAAACTAAAGCGCTAAGCTGGATTGTTAAATTTAGGGTGCAAATCAAAGGTTTAATTGGTTGTCTCGGTAGTTTGTGTATCATTCTCTAGGTGCCTAACTCTAGATGCTTAAGTAAATATGCTGAATACCCTACCTTACTATTTTGATCTGCTTAAATGCAATTTAGCTCCTTCTGAGGGAGTAGTTGTCAATGAACGTTAACAGCCTTAAATCCTTTGCTGAGCAATGATTCCAGAACTTCAATTCATTTATCTTTAAAGCATGTAAATCTCTTGCCCCATTAGGGGGGGATATTTGTTTATAAACCGTTTCTGGTTTCGGTTGAGTCTTGAGATTTACTTGACCGCCTGCCCCGTTGGTGTACTTAACCTTAACTATCGCTAAACTGTTTCTTCGCTTCAAAGTGATCAACCGTGGACTTAGAAAGTGCTCTCAAACTGACTAATGGCATCGTCTTTGCAAAAGCAGGTAGAAGACTTCGAGACCCAGAGTTAACCCTTTTTGAAGGAACCTGGCTTGGGCTTACCTATGAGCAAATGGCAGAGTCGTCTGAATACAGTACCAATTATCTGATGCGAGATATTGGGCCTAAGCTGTGGCGACTGCTTTCTGCTGCATTGGGAGAACCTGTTAGCAAAACGAATATCCGTTCTGTTCTAGAACACATTGACCCATCCATATTACCCACTGTAAAGGTAGGATCTCTGTCGAAAGATACCTATGGCGTTGGTAAATCTTTGCCATCAACGCCTGCCGCTGTCAATAAGGCCAATTTTCAAGAGCCAGTAGCTCGTCCAGTTCCAGACCTGATCTCCTACCAGGGCATGAGTCATGTCCCTAAGCCCAGTCTGTCCTATGGTCGCGCTAAAGAATTGACAGCTCTTACCCAATGGATCCTTAAGGAAAATTGTCACCTGGTAGGAGTATGGGGGATTAGTGGGGTAGGTAAAACAGCTTTTACACGAATGCTACTTGACAATCTTGGCGGCTCGTTTGATATCACGACCTGGCAATCGCTCAGTCAATCGCCTACTCTACAGTTGCTAACCCAATCTTTGCCAGAGATGCTGTCGGGTGCTTTAGCAGAATCTCAAAATTCTCCCGGTGATCTGGTTTCAATTCTCCTGGCAAAGTTGCAAGTCTGTCCTAGTCTGTTGATTTTAGATGACTTTGAAGAAATATTGCAATCTGGGCAAACTGCGGGTCATTTCAAAGAGGGCTACGAACCCTATGGTGATTTTCTTCAACGAATAGGTGAAGGGTACCACCAGGGGTGTGTGATTGTTGTCGGACTGGAACCCCCTCGGATATTTACCCAGCTTGAAGGCGAAACGCCAAGGGTCTGTTCCATTGAGTTGTCCGGTTTTTCGGCAGAGGATGCTGAATCTGTTTTGGAGGAAGAAAGGCTGGTGCGATCAAGCCAGTGGTCAACATTAATTGATTATTATCGAGGCCATCCTGCCGCTTTGAGAGCAGCAGCCCGGATGATTCGCAATATTTTTGGCGGAAGTGTAGACGAGTTTTTAAAGCAGGAATCTTTTATTTTTGAGGATATTAACACCCTGTTGGGAAAGTCTTTTCGTCGATTGTCGGTAATTGAGAAAGAGGTTCTCTACTGGCTAGCCAGTGAAGGTAAACCAGCTACCTTATCGACCATTCAGCAACGCATTCTCTTAACGATTTCCTCAATGGAGTTACTGGAAACCTTAAATTCTTTAAAGTTGAGAGCGCTGCTTGAGCTTTCCCTCTCTGAGGGGCAGGTAGCCTTCACTTTGCAACCTCTCATCCGAGATTATGTGGTTAACCAGTTCGTCGCCCAGGTTCGCAGTGCTTCACCCAATCAAGATTGGTATTATCGTTGGCCCTTGCGATCGGGTGGACATGCGCTTAATCTCACTCCGCCCGCTCCCAAAACTGTTCACCTGACTGAGTGGTTTCACAATCGGTTTGACCTGGACTGGGAGCCGGTCGAAATTCTATTTGCGTCTCTGGCTAAGTCCTCAAATCGCTTACGCAGCGCCTTTTATCTGAGAGGAGAAAAGATTGTTAAGCGATTTAAGCAAATTCAACTCAAGGCGACCTCTCAATTGGCCCCAGTGGTGCTTCTTGTTGCGATCGATCAGGAAACTGACGCGACGGTCAATATCTGTGTCCAGGTTCAGCCAGGTAAGGAAGAATCTTTTCTGCCAGCGGATCTTAAACTAGGCCTGCTAGATTCCTCTGAAAAAACTTTAGCTGAGGTAGAATCTCAGGAAGAAGATAATTTCATTCAACTTCCATACTTTAGGGGAGGGGCTCAAGAATGCTTCAGTGTTCAACTCTCCCTTGGTGCAGCAAGACATGCAGAGAAATTTATGATTTGAAGCTTGACTTGGTGTCGAGTGTGGGCAAGGAGCCGTCACGATGGAGAGAGTGATTCTCAACCTGGGAAATGGAAATTTACGCCAGGGTTGTGATACTGTTGTTTTGCAGTTGCTAGGAACTGGCAAACGCTACCCGATTCAGCGGACGGCCAGTTTGCCCCCAGCTCCCAGCCTGGAAGATCTTTACAAGCACTGGCAACAACTTTATCTGATACGGAACGAAAATCAATTTCTCCGCATTCATCTTTCTCACCCCAACGGGATACGGTACTCCGAAGCAAAATTTCAAATAATTTGTCAAGCGCTCTCGCAACAGTTAAATGAGTGGCTTAACTCAGAGATGTTCCGTGCGGTTGATCAGGAATTGCGAACCGCTTTCAACCGAGATGATGAGTTTCAAGTGATTCTGGCAACGAATGATGAGCAGTTGCATCGCCTTCCCTGGAATTTATGGCAGCTTTTTGAGGATTATCCGAGAGCGGAAATTGCTTTAAGCCGTTTAGACTGGCAAGAATTGACGGCAACTCAGTCCTCTGATCATAGCTGTAGAATTTTGGCCTTACTGGGCGACACTCGCGGAATTGATGTGGCTACAGATCATAAAATTCTGAGTGATTTGCCTGACATTAATGTGACCTTTCTCCAGAACTCAAATCATCGAGAATTTAATGAGCATCTGTGGGATAAGCGAGGCTGGGACATTCTGTTTTTTGCCGGGCATAGTCAAACTAAGGATAAAGAGGGGCAAATTCAAATCAATGCCACCGAGTATTTAACCATCCCCCAGTTAAAACATGCCTTAAGGAAAGCAATTGCCAATGGCTTGAAGCTTGCAATTTTTAACTCCTGTGATGGTATTGGTTTAGCTCATCAACTGGCTGATCTTAATATTCCCTATGCCATTGTGATGCGGGAACCGGTGCCCGACCAGGTGGCCCAGAAATTCTTGAATTTCTTTTTTCAGTCATTTTTAAGTGGCGTGTCGTTTCAGCTAGCCGTTCGAGAAGCGCGGCAGAAGTTAGAAACCCTGGAAAGTGAAGTTCCCTGTGCCAGTTGGTTGCCAGTAATCTGGCAAAATCCAACGGCGACTCCATTTCAATATCTGGAAAGACAAAAGCAACCCCATCGGATGAGCGTCCTTTCACCTGTGCGTCAGCATCCATCCTGGCGGCGGGTGGTTAGCCTGGGACTGATGGTGACTGGGCTTGTGATGGGGGCAAGATCCCTGGGATTTCTGGAATCGCTAGAACTGGTTACCTATGACTTTGTCATGCGCCAGCGCCCTTCCGAACCGATCGACCCACGAGTGTTGGTGATTGAGG
>JBAUTA010000436.1:0-3905 GCA_049581985.1 Kovacikia sp. | reverse complement strand
GATTGGGGGCAACCCCCCAATCACCCTTTCTATAATGAATGACGCCTACTTACCTGGCTGGTTGGGTCCATTAGAGGAATCTCTGGAGGGGGGAAAGGTCCACAGGCAAGGCTTGCCCTGGTCATCTGGGATCACTCCTCATTCTTCATTCTGACTCATCATCTGCTCCACAAAGTTCGTGTAGACATCGCCTTTCAGAAAGTCGGGATGCTCAAGAATTTTTTGGTGGAAGGAAATAGTTGTGGGTAAGCCAGTCACAGCACATTCCCTAAGGGCGCGGCGCATGCGGCGGATGGCGGCGGGGCGATCGCTGCCCCAAACGATGAGCTTCCCAATCAGCGAGTCGTAGTAGGGAGGTATTTCGTAATCGGTGTAAACGTGAGAGTCCATCCGCACACCGGGGCCACTGGGAGGCAGGTAGCCGCTGATGCGGCCTGGGTTGGGGCGAAAGTTGTGGTCGGGGTCTTCGGCGTTAATGCGGCACTCGATCGCGTGTCCCCGCAGGAGCACTTCGGATTGGGTCAAATTTAGCCGTTCTCCTTGGGCAATCCGAATTTGCTCCGCGATCAGATCCAGTCCAGTAATCATTTCTGTAACAGGATGCTCAACCTGAATACGCGTATTCATCTCCATGAAGTAAAAATCGCCTGACTGGTCGAGTAAAAACTCCACCGTGCCTGCTCCCACATAGTTAATCGACTTTGCTGCCATAACCGCAGCAATGCCCATTTTCTCTCGCAACGTCGGAGTTAAAGCTGGGCTGGGCGCTTCTTCTAACAGCTTTTGGTGTCGCCGTTGAATTGAGCATTCCCGTTCACCCAAATGGATCACGTTGCCATAGCTATCGGCCAGAATTTGGAACTCAATGTGGCGTGGTTTTTGAATAAATTTCTCAAGATACACACCGGGGTTACCGAAGGCAGCTTCCGCCTCTCCCTGAGCAGCGGCAAACAGCTTACTGAGCTGGCCTTCGTTTTGGACTAGACGCATCCCGCGCCCACCACCCCCTGCGGTGGCTTTAATGATGATGGGATAGCCAATTTTACGGGCGATCGCCCGTGCCTCTGACTCATCAGTCAATAGCCCAGTACTGCCAGGTACCGTGGGAACGCCTACCCGCTGCATTGTTTTTTTAGCCGTGGACTTGTCTCCCATCGCCCGGATCGCTTCTGGAGAGGGCCCAATGAACACAATTTGGTGGTCTGCACAGATTTCGGCAAAGCGCGCATTCTCTGCTAAAAACCCGTAACCCGGATGGATTGCCGTTGCATTACGGGTCAGAGCAGCGGCAATGATGTTAGGAATATTCAGATAACTTTTGCTGCTAGGGGGTTCTCCAATGCAAACCGCTTCGTCCGCCAATTGGACATGGAGGGAATGACGATCAATGGTTGAGTGAACAGCAACCGTAGCGATCCCCATTTCCTCACAGGTTCGGAGAATTCTCAGGGCTATCTCTCCGCGATTGGCTATCAAGATTTTTGAAAACTGCATCTCTTCGTTAATTGATTCCGTAATGAGTAGAATAGACGCTTCTGAGGACCGCTTGGAAGGTGCCTTCTAGAACAAGGATGAACATGGGGTTAAGGGATGAACAAAAAATCACCTGTCGCCTTTATCCATCCTTCCTGATCTTTTCCTCACAGCTACAACCATTACGGATGTGCCGCATGATTGCGGGGGCTAGTCCTCCCCAGAGGGGCGTGTTGACGTTGGCGACGCGTAGTCCATCTGCAGTCCAGGAGTTGCAGGTTTTTAGCATCGAGTAGCTGCCATGGGCGGCATAAAATCCGCTTTCCCGATCTTGACCGCTGCCCAGCCGAATTTTTCTTCCTTCCTGATCGGATTGAAAGGAAGCTTCAATAAATTTCATTAAGGCGAGGTAATCTGTCTGGCCCAGGCTGATGCACTTGAGCTTTTCACCAGGATAGAGAGGAATGGTGGCATGGGCTTTCACAAATAGGGCAGAGGGATTTTGCAGAAACAAGGCCCTGAGAGCGCTGAGAACATTGATTTGATCCCAGGAGGGGGTTTCCTGGTAAAAGACCTGATCGCCCCACCCAAACTGAAGGTAACGAGACTTCTCCGGAGTTCTCCCGCCGATGCTTTTCAGATCCAGATGGGTTCCCCAATCAAAAATTGAGTTTTTTATAGAAATAATGAAGTTAGTGTGCATCGCTCCCCCGGAGACGTAGATTCTATAGTTGCAGTTTCTACTGGGGAGCAGAGGTCCCCATTTGCGAGGAGTCAGTGCCGCGATCGTCAACAGACCCAAAGTCGCCAAAGTGCCGCAGGATAGATAAATCCCAATCCTTCTTAAAACAGCCGTAAATTTCATCACTGCGTCACTATTATTTAGTTAGCCTACCATTAAGCCATTCAGGGAAAGAACGCATACTATGGTTCCACGCTGTGCCCCCATTCACCCCTATGCTAAAAAGTCGATTACTCCTTGGGTCCATTGCTTTTGGCGTCAGTTTTGGAATTAACTTTTTGACCAGCCGGGATGCCAGTAAGGCGCTCGTTGCAGGGTTAACAACTGTTCCAGCAGCGGTCATTGCGGCGGCGGTGGTAGATCGACGCAGTTACCTGCAGGGGGAAACCAGGCTTGCCGTTCTAAAGAAACATATTAGAGCTTTACAGCAGCGACGGGCAGAAGCATACCGGGCTCTATTGGACGTGGAAAACACCCAAAAAGAACAGACTGTTCTCAGTTTTAACTCAGTGCCGTTGCAACCCCAACGGCGACAACTGCCGGTTTCCCCGCCTCCGGCTCAAAAGGTGATTAGTTGGAACCTTTCCGCGCCCTTTAAGTCCGCTTCAGAGGAGGCCGTGATTGAGGTTAAGCCCTACGAACTGCCGACCGAGCTGCAAATTCCACAGAAGAGTGAAGCGAAAACAAATCAGATCCATGAGTCTGAAACTGAGTTAAATCAGGTGTTGGCAGATGCAACGGTGGCAAAACGGAAAATCGAAGCTAACTTGAACTTGCTGCAGTCAGAGCTGAGCCAGATCAAAACTCAAGTTGCCGACCAGCGACAGGCACGAGACAAATTGGTGCGAGAACTTGCGGATTTGAAGCAGCAAAAGCAACGGTTAGAAGCTGAGTCCCTGACTGTGAAACGGGATGTGGACGATTTGCGGCGGTGTCAAGCCGAGTTGGAACAGTTTTTAACCTATGCGGAAGGGAAAAAGAAAGAGCTGGAAACCGGATCCCATCCTTTGCAAACGGCATTAAAGGACTTACAAACCCAGGTCAACAAGCTTCAAGACGAGCTGCATCGCTTGGAAATTCAGGTCAGCGATCGCAAAATTCAGAAGAATGATTTAGATCGACAGTTGACTTCCCACCCGCTCCACGCTTCCTTAAAACAGTTACAAACCCAGGTTAATGCGCTCCAGGGAGAATTACAGGGGTTAGAAACTCAGATTGCCGAGCGAAGAAGCCAGAAAAATAACCTGGAGCAGCAGATTTCTGCCCTCAACGCTCAACAGCAAACGCTGAAGAACCGCCCTATCCGAATCGAACCCTCTTCGGGGGAGAAAAATGGTAACAATGGGCATGGAACCCATCCTGCCAAAAAGTCTGCCAACGAAGGGAAGGTTGATAAAGCAAGAATTTCTCAACCAGATTCAGCGGAAGCCGTTAGTCCACCTGTTCCGGCTGTGGTCCAAAGTTCCACTGCGGTGAAGCCCGATGCCGCAAAGGCTGAAAAAGCTGCCGATTTGCCCCCGGAATGGACTGAGTTTATGGTTCAGCTTCCCGAATATGAACTTCAGGTCTTGAAGGCAATTATGGAGCAAAATAACCCGGCAGGCGTGATCAAGAAAATTGCCGAAGATAACCTGACGATGCCAGAAGCGTTGATTGATTCGATTAACGAGCAGGCCCTAGAGTCGATCGG
>JBAUTA010000435.1:0-2541 GCA_049581985.1 Kovacikia sp. | reverse complement strand
GAGTAGTGAACCGGATCAGTTTCTCGCATTTGCTTGTAAAGAGCGTAGGGATTTGCCAGAGTTTCAGGGGCGAATAGATCAAAGATTGGATATTCAATGTCTGCCAGCATAATAAGACTCCTGAATCACTTAAGTTCATCGAACTAATCAGGATTACGCCTTACATGGATTATTGGATCTCTGATTGCCAAAGTTCTTGTTCCAGCCAGTTTCCATCTCCTGAATGGCAAAAGATTCGCGGCTAAGCTTGCTCTGACTGGGCAGAGATCCAAGTTCAGCTTCTCTGCGTATAAACTAACAGCACACGAGGAGAGGCCAATGCTGACTCATCTTTCGATTGCCGACCAACTTAAAGCCGTTCAGAGTTTCTCGACCTTAACCAAGGCTCCTGCGATCTGAACTGGACGTTTAAATGTTATCTCTAATCAATTCACTGATAGAAACAATGACTACTCAACAACTCACGACTTCGATAGAGACGATTCAATCTGCTATTCAACAATACTTTGCGGCGATTCGAGGCAGCAATAAAGTTGACAATATAGTTGCTTGTTTTGCTGAAGATTGTATTAGCCAAGATCCAGTGGATGCTCCCGCACTCAATGGTACTGCTGAAGTGCGCCAATTCTTTCAGACGATCGTGGGTTTGTTTGCAACTGTAGAGCTGACCGAGGAATTTATTTCAATTCATGGACAGGAAGCCGCCGTTAAATGGTCAGGTTTTGGAATTGGTAAAAATGGCCGTGAGGTCACGTTTGAAGGCATTGATATATTTGAATTCGACGCAAATGGAAAGATTCAATCGGTCAAAGGGTATTGGAATCCGACGGCAATGCTGGCAAAATTAGGAGTTTCCTGATTCATGAAACCAGCCTACTCCCGCCGTTTGGGATCTACGGAACAGGCACTCTGGCTCCGTGATCGTGCGACTCCTTTGCATTTTGTTCTAACGGCTCAGGTGAAAGGAGAACTTCAGTCAACGGCGTTAACTCAAGCTCTTGCTCGCTTGCAACAGCGGCATCCCCTGTTACGAGTCAGCATTGCCCTTGATTCCAAGAACCATGCCTGGTTCATTGAACATCCGTTTCCAATTCCCTGCCGCATTCTTCAACGTCAGGGAGGACAGCACTGGCAAGAAGTAGCTGCGCGAGAACTGCAACGACCATTTGTTTGGTCAGAAGCACCGCTCATCCGAGTTGTGCTTCTGCATTCTTCACATCTCTCAGAATTGCTGGTGATTTGCCATCATGCGATCGCTGATGGACTGGCGACTGCCAATCTAATTCAGGAACTGTTGACGCTGCTGAGTGATCCTGAGCAGGATATGCCTGCTCGCCCCATACCACCTCCTCTAGAAGCTTTGTTATCTGATTATCAACCTGCCCAAAAGATTCTTAAGCTTCTGGCACGAGGACTGCTTTACCTCAAACAATTTATCCAGACGTTGAAGCGAGATTTAGGTAAAATCCTTATGTTTGACTCATTGCAAGTCAGTGGGGAAACATTATCGACTGAATTCACGACTACCTTAATTCATCGTTGCCGCGCAGAAGGAACAACCGTTCATGCCGCTATCTGCACAGCCGTGATATTTGCAATTGCCCTGCATCAAAAATCTCTTGAGCAACCCCTCAAATGCTTCTCCCCCATTAATGTGCGTCCTTATCTTCAATCTAGTTTGGAGCAAGATTGTGGAACGTATATAGCCCCTGCTCTGACGACCCATTCTATTGATACAGAATCACAGTTTTGGCAGACAGCACGATCGCTCAAATCAGAGCTAACGGCTCAGACTGAGTCCAATCATTTACTCAAACTGGCTCAACAACATGAGTTATTAATGGGGGCAAAACCTGCTCCCAGACTATTACAGCAAATTTTCCTGGAACGGTGTGAGTCGGATGTCATGGTAACCAACCTAGGTCGATTAGCAATCTCACAGCAGTTTGGCAATTTGAGACTTGAGGCGATTTATGGACCTGTTGTGTTGTCAGGCTTTGCCCAAGAACGAGTGTTTGGCATTGCAACGTTGGACGATCGCCTATCGTTCACCCTGACTCATCAGGCACCGGACTCCGACTTCCTGCTTCAACAAGCCCTGTGTCTTTTAGAACACGCGATTGAGATACCTGAACTTAATCTATCCACAGCCGCATCATTGAAAAGCCAACTAACCACACAACGACAACTAACCCATTATGGCAGAGTATAAATTCGTTACGCGATGGCACATTGCCGCACCGATTGAGCAGGTTTGGGATGCGATCGTTCATTCCGAAGACTGGGCTCAATGGTGGAAAGCAGTCGCTTCAGTTGAAGAACTGGAAACTGGGGAAGCAGATGGAATTGGCAATATTCACCGCTTGGTCTGGAAAACACCCTTAAAATATACCCGGCGTTGCTGAATCCTGGGATGAATGGCAGTATACGCCCTCACCCTAGCCCTCTCCCAAAGGGCGAGGGGACATAACTTTCGGCTCCCTTCTCCCTGGGGAGAAGGGTCAGGGATGAGGGCAAATCATCCCGTCAATCAGCAACGCC
>JBAUTA010000434.1:0-10736 GCA_049581985.1 Kovacikia sp. | reverse complement strand
AACCCCTGGCTGGGAGCGAAGCCCCCATACCCCATCTGCAACCTTCATTTTTAAATTGGGATTAGATGATTGGGGGTAGGGGACTGGGAGCCATCGGCTAAGACGGGCATGAACGTCTCAGTCGAGTCGCGCCTATGCCCGAAAATCCTGCACCCCGTCTTAACCCATAGAGCTACGGCTAAATTATTTTCTTTAAATAAAATCTACCCAGGGATACATTCAAGATTTCGAATTGTGACCGAAATCTATTCCCTTAGGTTCATAGAAGCTTTACAGAATCGAAATAGTCTTATACAGAACTTTATAGTTTATGGAGTCGGTACATAATGAACCTCCAAACGTTTAAGCCCTCAGTGAACAAAATTGCAGGTGTGGCAGCGATCTTTGCCGCTATCCTACTCAGCGTTCCTGCTCTGGCAGGTTCCGGAAACCGTCAAACTTCCACTCCCGCCAAGCCAACAACTACGGATGCCAAGCCCGTATCTTCTCCTTCGGATGCCCCGGTGACTGTTCCATCCACCGAGGTGAGTCCTGGGACCATGCCCTCAACCACTCAACCCAAAACTCCAACCTCTGAAGCGCCAACTAGCCCCGATGCCAGCTCAGCTTCCGGTACGATCGTTGATGTTGCATCCTCAAGCGGTTCTTTCAAAACTTTGGTTGAAGCTGTAAAGGCGGCAGGGTTGACTGACGAACTTTCTGGTAAAGGACCATTTACCGTATTTGCGCCCACGGATGCAGCCTTTGCGGCACTCCCCAAGGGCACGGTAGAAATGTTGCTGAAACCAGAGAATAAGGAGGCTCTGAAGAAAGTTTTGACTTACCACGTAGTCGCCGGTGCAGTTGATTCCGGTACACTCAAATCCGGTCAGGTCAAAACGGTTGAAGGAAGCTCAGTTAAAGTTCGAGTTTCCGGCAGCAACGTCACGGTAAACGATGCTAAAGTTACCTCGCCCGATATCAAAGCCTCCAATGGTGTGATTCACGTCATTGATAAGGTGATCATTCCCCCCGATATGTAATTTCTCAGGGTATTCCTGGGTTTGAGCCGATCGACCCCTATTAGCAGCAAGGCAATCAGCAATTGGCAGTCACCGATGGGAACGCCAATTGCTGATTGCCAGTTAGGTGGGACAGCGCCCACCCTGCCGCAAGCGACTGTAATTTGATTAGGGGGAGTTCTATACCTGCTGAATGCTAAGCCCTGCCGATTGAAGTTATCGATGGGATTTAATTCGCAATCCCCCATAGGACTCTCCCAATAGGATTGCCTGATCAAGCAACCCATTTCTGAGCCACTATCTCAGTCAGATCTACAACCCGCTGGCTATAGCCCCACTCATTGTCATACCACGCCACCACTTTAAGCAGATCGCCACCCACAACCATTGTCAAAGCAGCATCTACGATGGAAGATTCATCGGTGCCCGCATGGTCGCTAGAAACCAAAGGCAGATCGCAGTACTTCAAAATTCCCTTCATCGAACCTTCAGCCGCATTCCTCAGAACCTCATTCACCTGTTCTGAGATCGTGCTCTTTTCTATCTGAACGACGAGATCCACCACGGAGACATTGGGAGTGGGAACTCGCAGAGCAATTCCGTTCAGTTTTCCAGCCAGTTCGGGCAACACCAGAGCAACCGCTTTAGCGGCTCCCGTAGAGGTGGGTACAATGTTGATTGCCGCTGCCCGTGCCCGTCGCAAATCACGATGGCTCGCGTCCAATAACCGTTGATCTCCTGTGTAGCTGTGGGTCGTCGTCATGGTGCCCTTAATAATGCCAAAGTTTTCGTGGATGACTTTGGCGATCGGGGCTAGACAATTGGTGGTACAGCTTGCGTTGCTAATCACGTCGTGCTTGTAGTGATCATAATCCTGATGATTCACCCCGACGACAAAGGTTCCATCATCTCCCTTTCCCGGTGCCGTAATCAGCACCTTTTTGGCACCTGCCTTAATATGCTTGGAAGCCCCTTCCTTACTGACAAAAACACCTGTGGATTCAATCACCAGATCGATATTCCAGTCTTTCCAGGGCAGGTTTTCGGGATTACGGTCAGATGTGCATTTGATGGCATGCCCATTAACAATAATCGTGTCTTCACCAGCGCTGATGTCAGCATCTGATCTGCCGATCATGGAATCATATTTCAGCAGATGAGCATTCGTTTTTGGGTCAGAGGTATCGTTAATTGCAACTACTTGAAATTGGCTATTTTGTCTAGTTAGCCAGCATCGTGTAAAGTTACGCCCGATACGACCAAACCCATTAATTGCTACTCTAATCACTGCGTCTTGCCCTCTGTTTACTAAATAGCTACCTGCTGGTCAAAATGATCATAAGACTCCATGGAGCCGATCGCAACAACTTATCCTCCCTGCAACAGCGCCAAAAGTGGCTCAAAGCGGGCGGTTCAGTACTTGTCAAGGGAATGATCCCCAGCTCTTATAGAGCTTGCTCCGATTCCCAAAATCATTAAAGCCTTTGACTAGGTATTTTAACTCATTTCGCGTACAGTTTAAATTCCAATATATAAAGTCTGACGGCCTCAGGTACCTGATCACGAATCGATCGCCCCTCTCGACAGGCCTGACGAATCAAACTGCTAGAAATTCCGATCTCCGGCATTTCTAAAAGATGCCAGCGGAGGGAAGGTGTGATGTTATTGGCGACCTGCTGACAGAGAGCTTGGGAGGTAGGGGAGGGGAGATGGGAGATGGGAGCCGAGGAATTTCTTTCATTCCCCATCCCCCAATCCTCATCCTTGCCCTCATCCTTTAAATTTCGGGGTGCCACTAGCCAGGTACACTGTACTGCCAAAGTTTTGCTTTCTCGCCATTTAGGAAGGCTTTGAAAGGCGTCAATGCCAATAATCCAAAACCATTGGGCGTTGGGGTATAGCGTTTGCAAATCGGTTAGGGTCGAGATCGCGTAGGAAACCCCCTGTCTGCGAGATTCAATCTCCGTAACCGTGAAGGCGGGATGACCCGCGATCGCCCGTCGCACCATTTCTAGACGATGGTCAAACAATTGCCATGACTCACCCTTGTGGGGTGGGCTATAGGTGGGTACCCAAATGACCTGAGCAAGTTCAAACTGATTCAGTGCCGTTTCGGCAATTAGCAGGTGCCCGCAATGCACCGGATTAAAAGTTCCCCCAAAGATTGCGATCTTTCGCATCTCAATAACAGGTGCTCTCCCTTCCTTACAATGAATCTCCCTTCCTTACAATTCATGGGGACGGCCTGCCCAGTCTAAGAGGCTGTTTGAAGAGTCCTATTGCGAGTAGCTAATCGTACAGATCCCCCTAAATCCCCCTTAAAAAGGGGGACTTCAAGCCTGTTTCCCCCCTTTTAAAAGGGGGCTAGGGGGGATCGTTGATTACTTAACATCACAACTCCTAGCTTTTAAAACACCCTCTAAGTCAAGACAAATTTACAGCAATCTTTGTATCTCCACAGAACCTGATCGGAAAGTCTATTGGCAGAAACTGAATCTAAACTTAGGAATGAGGGCAAAATAAACCCGATACGCTGTAAGGGCTTAGGATCACGGATTAAACCAATGCCAAAACCTGTATCGGCGGGTTTTGCAGGCAAATCATCGCTTGTAAAAAGATAGAGGCAAATCCAACCCTACCCGACTCTAGAACTTGTTTAATTCCCATTCCTTCCATGCGGGCAGAACCCTGGCTATCACCGAAGACATACCTGCCGCAGGTTAAGCCCTAACCATTGGAGTGGCTGATGGGATTTAATTGGCGATCCGAAGAAAGAAATGATGAGAGATTTATCAAATTCCGGGAGAAAGAGGCTGAGAATAGTAGAAAAAAGTATAAGGAGTGATATAACTTTCAGGATCGATTAACCAAAATCAATTAACCAAATTAAGTTCGGCTTAAACCTCCAGAGTGCCTCGGCAAATAATCTCTGAGGGCTATATCCCGGAAAGGTAATCCTTGATATGATAACGCGAGATATTGCTGTGGTGTGGTGTGTAAGGAGCTAAGATGCTGAATTCTGTCGATTTTGGCGGCAGACCGTTCCATTTCATTGGAATTGGTGGGATTGGAATGTCAGCCCTGGCTTACGTTCTAGCGAAACGTAAGTTACTGGTGTCTGGGTCGGATCTCCGTCTCAGTCATATTACGCAGAGGCTTCAAGAAGAAGGGGCTCATATCTTCTTGAACCAGGATCCGGCTAATTTAGAATTCTTTCAGTCGTTGCCTGAGGCTCGTGTCGAAACTCTGGCAGCAGTTCCTGTCGGTTCTACTGCTTTGCCAATAGGGACAGAGACAGGAGGGACGAAGACTTCTAAGCCAGGAAAGCTGAAGGAAGGGCAGCCTATCGATCTGCCTCAAGTGATTTGCTCTACCGCAATCCATCCTGAAAACGCTGAGTATCTAGCTGCCCAAAAGCTGGGCTGTCCTATTTTCCATCGTTCAGACGTTTTGGCAGGACTGATTCAAAATTACCAAAGCATTGCCGTTGCTGGGACTCATGGGAAGACCACAACTAGCAGTTTAATTGGTTACCTGTTGCTAGAAGCAGGACTGGACCCCACGATCGTCGTTGGTGGCGAGGTAAATGCTTGGGGAGGAAATGCCCGCCTTGGCGAAGGTCCGTATCTGGTGGCTGAAGCAGATGAGTCTGACGGCTCTCTGGTCAAGCTGGCAGCTCAAATTGGCATTGTCACTAATATTGAATTAGATCATCCAGACCACTATCACAATCTGGATGAAGTGATTGAGATCTTTAAAACCTTCGCAAAACACTCCCAAACTCTAATTGGCTGTATTGACTGTGCCAGCGTTCGGAATGCTTTGAAACCCACTATTAGCTACAGTCTAGACATCGATTCTGGGGCTGACTATACAGTTGACTGCATTACCTACCGGGCCGACGGAACAACCGCGAGAGTCTGGGAACGGGGAGTAATCTTGGGACGGTTAAATGTGGGGCTGCTCGGTCAACATAACTTGAGCAATGCCCTGGCAGCCGTTGCGGTGGGGCGCTTGTTAAAGCTAGATTTCGCCACCATCGCCCGGGCGATCGCAACTTTTGAAGGTGCCCGACGACGGTTTGAACGACGGGGAGAATACAACAGAATTTTATTTGTAGACGACTACGCCCACCACCCCAGTGAAATCCGGGCAACGCTGGCGGCTGCAAGGCTGCAAACAAAAGCGCGGCGAAATCCTCTACAGCGTCGAGTTGTAGCTGTTTTTCAGCCTCACCGCTATAGCCGCACATTGACCTTTTTATCTGAATTTGCTGCCTCATTTGAGGATGCAGATGTGGTCGTTGTTAGCGATATTTATAGTGCGGGTGAATCTAATCCGGGCATTAGTGGTCAGCAAGTTGCTGACCTGATTGCCGCTCACCATCCCAAGGTGTTTTACCAACCTAGTCTCCAGGCAATTAGCCAATCCCTGGCTGAACTCTTAATACCCGGAGATATCGTCCTTTTCCTGGGAGCCGGAAACTTAAATCAGTTAATTCCGGAGGTGATGGTGTTTCAACAGCAAATTGAACATGGGGTGTCTCAGGAATTGTGCAATTATGCCTGATGGGTAATGCATTAATCGTTTCATTCAATTGCGATCTAAAGAGTAGAACCTGCCAGCAATGTTTGGTTAGGGGTATATCAATTAGCTTTTGACCATGACTCTTTCCTTTGAACCTCCTAAAGTAATTGCTGCCGGAATCTCCCAGGCAAACCTGCAACTGCTTAGATGTGGCCAGCAAGAGCCTATCCAGCAAGAGCCTATCCAGCAAGAGATTGTCCAGCCCATTCGAATGCTACAGATGGATTGCATAATTAAGCCACGGGTGCCACTGGCGACACTGACTTCTTTTAGGGTAGGTGGTCCAGCTGAGTGGTACGCAGCTCCCAGGTATCTGGAAGAGCTGCAAGCCTGTTTTGAATGGGCCTCTGCCCATGCTTTACCCGTGACTCTATTGGGCGCAGGCTCTAATTTGTTAATCAGCGATCGCGGTCTGCCTGGTCTGGTGATTAGCACCCGGCGTTTGCGTCAGTCCCACTTTGACCCGGAAACGGGTCAGGTCACTGTGGGGGCGGGGGAACCGATCCCTCGTTTGGCATGGCATGCAGCCGACCGGGGTTGGCAGGGGTTGGAATGGGCCGTGGGGATTCCTGGCACGGTGGGGGGGGCTGTCGTCATGAACGCAGGTGCCCACGGCGGCTGTACAGCCGACTACCTGATCAGTGCTGAGGTTCTTCTACCCGATGGCAGCACCCAAATCTTGACGCCTCAAGATCTGCACTATCGTTACCGGACCTCGGTTTTACAAGGGAAAGGCTGGTTAGTCACGCAAGCGACTTTCCAACTAAAGCCCGGCAGTGACCCGGCGATCGTCACTGCCGCCACCTCAGAGCATCTGAACCATCGACGGACCACCCAGCCTTACCACATGCCAAGTTGTGGCAGTGTTTTCCGCAATCCCACTGAATACAAAGCGGGTTGGCTGATCGAACAAACTGGGCTAAAGGGGCACCAAATCGGGGGTGCCCAGGTTGCCGAGCGCCACGCTAATTTCATCCTCAACTGCGGCGGTGCTACAGCAACCGACATTTTCCAGTTGATTCGTTTCGTTCAACAACAGGTCGAGGAGCGCTGGTTCCTGCAATTAGAACCAGAGGTGAAGATTTTGGGGGAATTTCAGGCGGCATGAGGGATGGAACCCTCTCCAACCTCCATGCATTAAATTGGGCTGGGAATGCTCCCATCCCCAGCCCTTTGCCTGCGGCAGAAGGGAGCCAGTTTTCGTGCTTTTGGAGGGTGAAACATCCGCATGAATGATTGGTATGATCTGGAAAGAAATGATTTTGCTAGGATTAGCGATGTCATAATGAATCAATTGACTATTTACACCAATTCGTAACCCGTTACACGCTATGTCACAAGGACAGGGATTTGGCTTCGGCCTGGGCAAAATGAAAGAGTTGACAGAAGCTTTCAAAAAAGCTCAGCAGGTTCAGGAAGGAGCCAAACGGCTTCAGGAAGAACTGGAACAAATGGAAATTGAAGGTGAGTCCGGTGGCGGGCTGGTAAAGGTCGTACTTAGCGGCAATCAGGAACCCATCCGGGTCACCGTTTCTCCCGATGTTTTGGGTGAGGGCGCAGGGGTTGTCTCTGATTTGGTAACGGCGGCGATGAAAGACGCATACAACAAATCCACCACCACCATGCGGGAAAAAATGGAAGAATTGACTGGCGGGTTAAACCTACCTGGTCTTTAGGCTAAAGCCAATGCCCTATAAGCTTTTGTTCGTTTGCCTTGGTAACATCTGCCGCTCTCCCTCGGCAGAGAATATCATGAATCATTTAGTCGAGCAGGCGAATCTGAGTCAGCAAATTATCTGCGATTCAGCTGGCACATCTAGCTATCATATTGGGAATCCGCCCGATCGTCGGATGGCTGCCGCTGCCAAGCAACGGGGGATTATCTTGCGCGGCAGTGCGCGGCAGTTTACTCCCCCAGACTTTGAGAAGTTTGACCTGATTCTGGCAATGGATCGGGACAATTTTGCAGATATTTGCTATCTTGACCCGATCGGGAAGCACCAAAACAAAGTGCGGCTGATGTGTGACTTTTGTACCCAGTACACACTTAAGGAAGTCCCAGACCCTTACTACGGGGGAGCGGAAGGATTTAATCAGGTCATCGACTTGCTGCTAGATGCCTGTGAAGGATTGCTGGATTACGTCACTCAAGAACTTGCCGTGAGTAATCGCCCTTAGAGGGTAAATTTAGGCAATGCAAAACGGGCAGATTGGGGACGGGGGGCAGGGGTTCCACCCTTGGTTGGGGGCGAAGCTCCCATACTCCCATCTGCAACCTTCATTTTTTAAATTGGTATGAGTTACTCCATCAGGTGATGTTCCATTGCAAATCGGACCAATTCTGCCCGGTTACTGGTTTCGGTTTTTTTGAGCAAACTGCTGACATGTTTTTCAATGGTGCGGGGGCTAAGGTGTAGATGATCACCAATCTGCACATTAGATAATCCATCTGATACCAGTCTTAGAACTTCCTGCTCCCGTTGGGTGAGATGAAGATCAAGATCCCTGCGGGGAGTTATGGAATAGCCGCTGTGAAATGAGTGTTTAGCAGAGGAGTCTGGGGCAATTGAAAGTGCAGGCATTCTCAAATTCTTGTCGGTTGAGATCGCTTCTTCATTGGAGAAGCGCCGTTCTGATTCAATCATCTGCTGCCGCTCTAATAAATTTCGTACTACTGCTCCCAACTCTCGTAATTCAAAGGGCTTAGCTAGAAATAGATCGCACCCTAACTGGTATCCCCGAACTCGTTCCTGAGTTTCAGTTCTTGCGGTTAGAAAAACAACAGGCAGTAACCGCAGAGCAGGGCGCTGCCGAATCTGCCGGACAAGTTCCCATCCATCCATCTGGGGCATGGTGATATCAGTCACAATCAGATGCGGCTGATAATTATCAACTAGCCTGAGTGCCTCTTGGCCATTCTCAGCGGAAATCACAAAATAACCAGCCGCCTCAAGGTAATCACTAATAGACAAGCGTGTTCCTAAATCGTCATCAGCTACAAGGATTGTCAAAGCCATAGTAAGAAAAAAGGCGGCAATTGCATGAGTAAGAAAAAGGGCGGCAAGGGCATTCAACCCTTAGAATAAGTCAGGTCAATTTGAAAGTGGCAACAACCGTGAACTGGTAATTGAACCGTAGACAAAAAGGATACGGTATCTTATCAGGAAGCGGAAAGCAATTTTGCAGTGAACTTAGCTTTCTGCTCCTGGCTGCTAGCTCCTGATTCCAGGCTTAGGGTCTGTTAAGGAGATTTCTAGCAAACAAAATACTCGTAAGGGCAGGTTTGGCACTGAAGCCAGCGGCTGAATGCAAAGCTCTGGCCAAACCTGCCGATACCAATCCGGAATCCGGTACATTCTTGCTTGGAAATCTCCTAAACGGTAGTCCTACTTTTGGGGAGGATTGAGAATTATTAGCGGGAAGGGGTGGGAGGGTAGGATAATGAGCATTTTCTATCCGCTCAGTTTCTCGGTATTCTGACCTTTCTGCACTATTTTTTAAAGAATAACCTCATAGTGGTGCGTTACGCTGACGCTAACAGCATCCCACTGTTTGGTCAAACAGTGAATTTGTGCTTTACAGCTCCTATTTCTCACTCACCTGAAAACATTTTGACCTGAAAACATCCTGACCTATGAATAGCTGGTACCAACTTGAATCCGCTGAAGCGCTGCATTTATTGGAAACTAATCTGGATTCTGGATTGGGTTCTGCTGAAGCGATTCGCCGTCTAGAAAAATATGGCCCGAACGAGCTGAGGGAGCGTCCCCCTAAAAGCCCCTGGTTAATGCTGTGGGAACAGTTGATCGCGACTACGGTAGTGGTATTAATTGTAGCGGCGGTGATTTCGGCCATTTTGGGAGACTTCAAAGATGCGGCAGCCATTATGGCGATCGTTGTCTTTAACGCGATTTTGGGTTTCACCCAGGAGTATCGCGCAGGGAAGGATTTTGCTGCCCTTAAACAAATGGCAGTCCCAAAAGCAAGAGTCTGGCGAGATGGGGAATGGCAGCAGATTTTAGCCAGCGAACTGGTCGTGGGGGATATTGTTCAGCTTGAGGACGGGGATCAGGTGCCTGCGGATGCCCGCTTGCTAGAAACGGTCAACCTGCGCACGCAGGAATCGGCATTTACTGGAGAATCGGAATCGATTGAAAAACATACCCGATTGATCGATGGCGCAGATCTGCCCTTAGGCGATCAGCACAATATGGTTTTTATGGGCACGATCGTCACCTATGGGCGAGGTCGGGCTGTGGTGACTGAAACTGGCATGAATACCGAACTGGGTAAAATTGCCGTTTCGATGCAGTCCGTTGAGCAAGAGCAAACCCCCCTCCAGCGCCGTCTGGATCAGGTAGGGCAGAAACTGGCATTGGCGGCGCTGATCCTGGTTGCTATTATCTTTGGCTTCGGGCTGTTTCGGGGCGAAAATTTTGAGGATATGTTTCTAACAGCCGTTAGCCTTGCGGTTGCCATCATTCCTGAAGGGCTCCCTGCGGTGGTTACGATCGCCCTGGCTTTGGGTTCCCAACGAATGCTCAAACGGAAGGCACTGATCCGAAAATTGCCTGCCGTTGAAACCCTCGGCTCTGTAACCACCATCTGTTCTGACAAAACGGGCACACTGACCGAAAATCGGATGACGGTCACCATTTTGTCGCTGGCGGGTCAGCGGGTAGATTTACGGGAATCCTATGCTGAAATTACCTCCCGTCTGGACGGAAATAAATCTATTTTCAAACCGGGTGAGGGCAGCCTTCTACCTCCATCCATGGCGATTACCCTGGTTGGAAGCACACTCTGTAACAATGCCCTGGTGCCCGATCGATGTGATTTGCTGACGGCTCCAGAGGATCGATCGATCAGCGACTCCGACGTTCCCAAGGCGATCGGCGACCCAACGGAAATTGCTCTTGTGGTAGCTGCCGATCGGCTGGGTCTGGACAAGGAAGAGTTAGAAGATCTATTTCCCCGGCTGGCGGAAGCGCCTTTTGATTCCGATCGCAAACGGATGACGACAATCCATGAGATTGCCCGAGAAGATAACCACTGGAAATATGAAAATGCGTCCGCCCAGCTTCTACCTGACATTACAACCCTGGCCCCGGCCCGCTATATTGCTTTTACGAAAGGATCCGTAGATGG
>JBAUTA010000433.1:0-1851 GCA_049581985.1 Kovacikia sp. | reverse complement strand
GGAGAATACTTTATCTGAGATCTTGCACCGGTTGCTATTAACCCGGCAACTGTTGTGATTACATTTGCCCTCTCCCTAAATCCCTCTCCTCTCCCAAAATGGGCGAGGGACTTCCAATCCGGCTCCCCTTCTCCTTTCATGGGAGAAGGGGTTGGGGGATGAGGGCAGTTCGGGATGCAAGATCAAACATTGCCAGGTTAATATATCCGCCAAGCACTCAAGTTCCTGGCTTATAGCCCAAGTCCATTAAAATGGACTCAAACTTTCTTCCAGACCTGTTTAGAGGACTTTTGCGATTAGCCCGGAATTCATTCCAGGGCGGGACTGAGAGGTGGTTGTAAGAAAGGTGCAAGATCTGAATTATCCCAGTCGATTCAGGAAAGACTGCATTTCGTCTTTCTCTCGTGTCATACTAAGGCGTTCAAAACCATTCATCGCGGTCGTTCCCCATTGACGCGCTGTGTCTAAACTTCCCCATTTTTTTTGCCAACGGGCAAAGGATCGCTGGTAGCGCGCAAGACGACGTTGATTCTTGCTAGTTTCAGCCACAGTTAAACCCTCAGTTAATAGCCTTAGGGAGGTGTCCCGATCTCCTTGTTCGATCGCAATATCAGCTAGCCAATTTTGAGCCGAGTTGATCACTCGATACCATTTAATTCTTTCCGCATTACTCAAAACCTCCCGAAAAAAACATTTTGCCTGTTCATAGTTGCCTTCCAGATGAAAGATTTCAGCCCGGTGGTAGAGGATAGGAATGAAATAACGAACATGAAGATGTTCCTCCAGGTTTGCTTCAATCACTAAATTCTCTTCCCGATCTAACCAAAAACAAGCATCTTGAAAGTTCTTCTGTCTAATTTGAAGTCTGGCAATGCTTTCAGCCAGATCGGCCTGGACATGCAAATCTGCATGGCTACGCAAATTCCAGGCTTGCATCAAAAGTTCATTGGCCTCTTGCAGGTTCTCATCGGAACACATACGAATCAGTAACCAACTTTTACGGATTACCATTTTCACAAAAGTAGCCCATTCAACCCGTAGCTTGGACTGTTCTATCAACCATTCCAACCAATCCAGACGATCCACCCAGTAACCATAGAGGTTGGCATAATTATTCAGGAGCAGCCACAAATCTCTGACTGTTTCATAATCATCTTGATTTTTGCACCAGATCAGAATTTCTCGGAGATTTCCCTCTTCTTCCTCCAATTTCGAGAAATGAATCCAGTGTTCCCAATCATCTCCTGCATACCTTTGAGCAAAATCAAGATACCAACTCACCCAACGGCTCCGTGCTTGCCTCTCAAAACCTGGGTTAGTAGCAAGTTCTGCCAACGCATATTCACGAGTCAGGGAAAGCATTTCGTAGCGCCCACTCCTCTGATTTAAACTGGCGAAAGAAAGCTGGTAGAGACGAGCCCAACCATCATTCACAGCATCAGGAATAGCCGTTAGTCCGGCTATTTCAACCACCGTTGTTTGAGTCGGAGGATCAGGGAAAATTGCTAGCGCCATCAGCAATTTATGAGGAGGTTGACCATTCATTTCTCTGACCGCGCTCTCAAAAATAAAACGAGCGGGATCGCCTGTAGCCGAAGCTAATCGCTTTAAAACTGCGTCCAGGAAGTTACCACTGGATATCTGCCCAACCGCATAAACCATTGCAAGCGGGATCCCTCCCGTGCGATCGTACAGTAATTTAGAATCTTCCTCACTAAGACTTATCCCTCTTTCCTCCGCCTGTTGCTTAATCAATCGCAAACCATCATCTTGGGGCAAACATGGCAGATGAATAGGTAAGAACGAAAACTTCTCGCGGCTGGTAATTATCACCTTGACACAGGCGGGCAG
>JBAUTA010000432.1:0-5062 GCA_049581985.1 Kovacikia sp. | reverse complement strand
CCGTTATTTGAACCCGTAGCCCAGCGAGACTCCCTTGTTAAATGGGCCTTTAAAAAAGGTGAGCAGGGATTGCGGGATTACCAACAGCAAAAAAATGAGGTCAGCATCGATGGCTTACCAACCCCCTTAGGAAGGAGAACAAAATAAACTCGATCGGCTGTAGGGGCTGGCATGCGGGCGAGAATCTGGACAATGAACGAAAGCTTACCTGCTGAAGGGTAGGCCGCGACTTACCAGCCACCCCTATGTCTATCCAGAGTAATAACCGCATAACCTTAAACAAACCGTCTCCAGACAGAACTCTTAAACCCTACGTTGCGCTTTTAATGGAAAGCGCCCCCTCGTGGTTTATTCATTCGGGCAAATCGGTAATCTCATTTCTTGCACCTTTCTTATACCAATTTAAAGAATGAAGGTTGCAGATGGGAGTGGGGGGGCTTCGCCCCCAGCCAGGGGTTCCACCCCTGCACCCCGTCCCCAATCTGCCCTGCTCGCTATTTAAATTGGTATTACAACCACCTCGCAGTCCCGCCCTAGAAAGAATTCAGGGCTAATCACAAAAGTCCTCTAAACAGGACTGAAAGAGAGCTTGAGTCCATTTTAATAGTCTTGACAGCCCCCTAGAGATTTAGCAAAGGAGGAAATTTAACTTTTGATAGTACGCATACTAAGTAAAAAATTGTTATTCTAGTTAAAGAAAGTTCGTACATGAAATAAACGATCGCTAAGTATATTGTTTTTCTCCTATTAAAACCTCCTCAACCCTTAGCTCCTGGTAGCCACCATACAGAACTTTGCTGGCTTCCTCGCATCTGGGAGAACCCTTTTGAAAAGGTTTTGAGGAGTAAGCACCCCTCAAAATTTACCTGACAGATACCCTGGGGCGGAATCTCGATTATGTGCCCCCTGCCTCCCCTGCTTTACACTTTTTCCGCTTTACACTTTCCCCATCCTGTTGGCTGAGTGCTCCCATCGAAGTCCCCCGCTTAACAAGCCTGGGCCGGACCCGGATCCAACTTACAAACCCTTCTCTTTATCTTTCTTTCTTTCTTTGAATTCATTTCTTCAATTCTTTTCTAAAGGCGAATTGTCACTATGGAACGTTTGAATACAACTTCGCGGAATGGCTTACTAAACGGTAAAGGATCAGTTGTCCTGACGCCTGTAGTCGCCAAAGACACGGAAACCCTCAAAACACTTCTCCCCTCGGAAGAGAACGATTCGACCTCTGCGGTTCAGGCCAAAATTATTGAGGCCCCTGTCATTGAAGCCCCTGTAGAAACGCCGACTCAGCCCCCCATTGATCCTGCTGAGGATTCCTCCACTGGCGACGGGGAATCTGACTCTCCTAAAAAACCCCGTAAGCGTCCCTTAAAGCTAATCCTGGCAGTTGCTGGGGTGGGGGCGATCGCGGCGGGGGCGGTTGGCTTTCATTGGTGGCAATACGCTTCCACCCATCAGGAAACGGATGACGCGACGGTGAGTGGACATATCCACCAGATTAGCGCCCGTGTTCCGGGGACAGTCCAACAGGTGCTGGTAAATGACAACCAGCCGGTTAAAGCGGGGCAACTTCTGGTAAAACTAGATCCCCGCGACGCTCAAATCAAACTGCAGCAGGCCCAGGCAGACCTGGTCTCGGCTCAACAGAAAGCCAATACTGCCCAGGTGAATATTTCGCTGTCTGCTAAAAATGCAGAAGCTTCGACCACGACTTCCCAAGGGGACTTGGGCAAAGCGCAGGCGGCGATCGCCCAGGCCCAGGCGCAGGTTACGGAGGCGCAGGCGGGGGTTCCCCAGGCCCAGGCCCAGCTTGCAGAAGCCCAGGCAAACCTAAACAAAAATCAGGCAGATTATCAGCGGTATACCACTCTGTATAGCGAAGGGGCCATCTCTGCCCAACAGCGGGATACAGCGTTGCAGGCGTATAAAGTCGCGATGGCTCAGGAGAAAGTAGCCGCAGAAGGCGTGCGGCAGGCCCAAGCCAAGGTCGAACAGAGCAAACAGGCGGTCGCAACCGCCCAATCTAATCTGACTTCTTCCCAGGGTGAGTTGCAAACAGCAGCAGCTAAGGGAATCCAAACGCAGGTCAGCCGTAGTGACTTTGGTACGGCGAAAACGGCGATCGCCCAGGCCCAGGTAGCGCTTCGTAATGCCCAACTGCAACTGTCTTACACCGGCATTACGGCTCCTACGGATGGCAAAATCGGTCGTAAAACTGTGGAAGTTGGGCAGCAAGTTCAGGCTGGCACCCCGCTGATGGCCCTGGTGGACAATGACTACTGGGTGACTGCAAACTTTAAGGAAACTCAGTTGGAGCAAATGCGCCCCGGTCAACGGGTCGAAGTTAGGCTCGACTCCTTCCCCCACAAAGCTTTTATGGGCAGAGTAGACAGCATTTCCCCTGCCTCCGGTGCCCAGTTTGCCCTTCTGCCTCCCGATAACGCAACGGGCAACTTTACCAAGGTCGTGCAGCGCATTCCTGTGAAGATTGCGCTGGATTCAGACAGCATTCGCGGGTATGAATTCCTGATTACTCCTGGGATGTCGGCTGTCGTAACGGTGGATTTGAAGTGATGAACTTGGAAATCGAAGGAAGGGTAACCCTCCTTTGAACCCTGCTTTTGGGGGAAGTCTTAAGTCCTGGAAAACCCCAAAATAGAACCAGTTTGCTTTTCCCTTCCTGTTTCGTACCCCATATAGCAGTCCTAAATCAATTGTGAGTTTGAGAGGCTTTGTGAGCAAGGATTCCAGTGGAATTCTTGCTCATAATCCAAATAGGATCGCTGTACCCCGCACCCCTGTACTTCCACCCATGCAATTTAAAGCCGCCCGATTCATTCCTGCCATGCCTGCTTTGCGATCGCGCAATTATCGGCTTTTCTTCTTCGGCCAGGGGGTTTCGCTGATTGGCAACTGGATGACCCTGACGGCGACGATCTGGCTGGTGTATCACCTGACCAATTCAGCGTTAATGTTGGGGATTGTCGGATTTGCCAGCCAGTTTCCCAATTTTGTCCTCACCCCCTTTGCTGGGGTGCTGGTAGATAGATGGGATCGCCACAAAACAATTATTGTGACCCAGGTTTTGGCGATGATTCAGTCCCTTACCCTGGCAGCACTGGCCCTGACGAATAATATTGAAATCTGGCATCTCGTTGTACTCAGCATGGGCCAGGGTTGTATCAATGCGTTTGATATGCCAGCCCGTCAAGCGTTTGTGGTCAAGATGGTAGACCGAAAAGAGGATCTGGGAAACGCGATCGCCCTTAACTCTTCTATCTTTAGCGGGGCTCGCTTAATTGGTCCTGCGATCGCCGGGTTAGTGATTGCCGCCGTCGGAACTGGCAGTTGCTTTCTGATCGATGGCCTGAGCTACATTGCCGTCATCGCAGGACTCCTGGCGATGAGACTGCCCCCCCTGACTGGAGGAATGCCCAAATCCACAAATACGATTCTGCACCAATTAAAGGAAGGCTTTGACTATGCCTTTGGGTTTCCGCCGATCCGCTCGATTCTGTTGCTCATTGCCCTGGTGAGTTTTGTGGGCATGCCCTACACCACACTGGCACCCATTTTTGCCAAAGAGGTTTTACAGGGTGGGCCTGAAACCCTCGGATTTTTGATGGCAGCGTCGGGCCTGGGAGCACTGATCGCAGCGGTTTATCTGAGCACCCGACCGAGCGTGTTGGGGCTGACGAAATTGATCGCGATCGCGCCCGCTATCTTTGGGGTTGCTTTAATTACCTTTGCGTTTTCCCGTGTTCTCTGGCTTTCCCTGCTGGCCATGGTGCTGCTTGGGATGAGCTTGATTATGCAACATACATCAGGGAATACAATCCTGCAAACGATCGTTGAGGAAGATAAACGGGGCAGAGTCCTGAGCTTTTACCTGATGGCATTTATCAGCATGGTGACGTTTGGCAATTTATTAGCAGGTATGCTCGCCAGTTGGATCGGCGCACCGAATACGCTGATGATCGGGGGCGTTCTTTGCATCGTAGGCTCTTTGTTATTCATTCGCCAGCTTCCCCAGATGCGAAATCACATTCGCCCCATCTATCGCAAAATCGGAGTGCTGCCACAGGTTCCAACCTGAAGGGGTTTGGGGGTTGCGCCCCCTGGCAGAGGGTTTCCCCCCTCCACTCCCCCTGGCAGCTAAGGTGAGTGGCGCTAAAACGATCAACGGTGTTGCAGGCGCAAAAGACGTTATGGCTGCTTGAGCCATTGCAAGTATTTGAACCATCTTCAGGGAGTTCACCGTGGCAACTTCAAGCGTAACCCAACCAACCTCCGATCGCGTCCCATTCAAAACCTGGGTGGCTGTGCTTGGGACCGTGTTGGGTGCGTTCATGGCGGTGCTGGATATTCAAATTACCAACTCTTCCTTGAAGGACATTCAGGCGGCGTTGGGGGCCACCCTGGAGGAGGGTTCCTGGATTTCCACCGCCTATCTAGTTGCAGAAATTGTCGTGATTCCGCTAACGGGTTGGTTGTCGCGGGTATTTTCAGTGCGGCGCTATCTGCTGGTGAATGCCACCCTGTTTGTATTTTTCTCCCTGTGCTGCGCCTGGGCCTGGAATTTGCCCTCCATGATTGTGTTCCGGGCCTGTCAGGGGTTCACTGGCGGCATCCTGATTCCGATGTCGTTTACGGTGTTGTTAACCAGTCTGCCGCCCAGGAAGGTGCCGATCGGGATGGCGCTGTTTGCCATTACTGCAACCTTTGCCCCGTCGATCGGTCCGACCTTTGGCGGTTGGCTGACGGAAAACTTTAGCTGGCACTATGTCTTTTACATCAACCTGCTGCCGGGAATCTTGTTGCTGGCGGCAGTCTGGTATGCAATTGAGGCAAAACCGATGCAGCTTCGGTTGCTAAAACAGGGGGACTGGTTTGGCATTCTGGCAATGGCGATCGGGCTGGGGTCGTTACAGGTTGTGTTAGAAGAGGGAAATCGCAAGGACTGGTTTGGTTCAAGTCTCATCGTGCAGTTAACGGCGATCGCCGTCATTTTCCTGGCGATCTTTTTCTATCTCGAATTGACGCGCAAGCAGCCGTTTAT
>JBAUTA010000431.1:0-1892 GCA_049581985.1 Kovacikia sp. | reverse complement strand
GGTCAGCACTCACCTGTCCGCCCGCAACGATTAATGTGGTTTCAGCCATGCCGTAGCAAGGATAAAAGCAGCGAGACTGAAACCCACAGGCAGCAAAGGCTTGAGTAAAACGCTCTAGCGTGGATCGGCGAACTGGCTCGGCACCATTGTAAGCACTCTGCCAGTGACTGAGATCGAGGGACTGACGCTGCTCTGGGAGGATTTTGTGAACACAAAGGTCATAGCCAAAGTTCGGTCCCCCACAATGGGTTGCCTTGTAGTGGGAAATGGCCTGGAGCCATCTCAGGGGTCGTTGCAAAAACGATACAGGCGGCATGAGAACGCCCAAAAACCCCGTATAAAGGGGCTGGAGAATCCCATCAATTAAACCCATGTCATGAAAACTGGGCAACCAGGTGACAGACACACTGGCTGAGGTCAATTCAAAGGCTTTCTTAATGCATTCTAAATTGTGCAGCAGGTTGCCATGGGTAATCATTACGCCTTTCGGCGTTCCCGTTGAGCCGGAGGTGTATTGCAGAAAGGCCAGGGTATCAGCATGAATGGCGGGGGCTTGCCATGCCTCTGAATCCGTGGAAACAGGATCAATAGAGGAGATCGCATCCGTTGCCACCACAGGGATAGATGCAAATTCTGAAACCGATGCAAATTGATGTTGCATCGTTGCCTGTAAGGTGGCTGTCGTCAAAATTAAGCTGGCTTGAGCATCAGCGGCGATCGCCTGGAGCCGATTGAGAGAATGATTTTGCCGAGGTGGATAGGCGGGTACGGCAATCACTCCAGCATACAAACAGCCGAAAAAGGCAGCCACAAACTCCAGACCGGACGGATACAGGAGCAGCACCCGATCTCCCGGCATTGTGTTCAATTGCAGATGCGCTGCGATCGCCTGTGCCAAACGCTCCAACCCAGAATAAGTAAGGCAGCTGCCTTCGCTGTCCCCATCGATCAAAAAGGTATAGGCAGTCGCTTGAGGTTGATCAGCGACTCTGTTGCGCAAGGTATCTACTAACGTATCAGCGGCAAGTCGTGGCTGCATGAGAACCCGCTCTTAGCATTTGGGGCACCGAGTTAGAACGGCTGCAAAAAATGATTACAGCAGAAACCATCGTCTCTAAAGGTTCTATTCTTCCTCTACAGATTGGTCACTGATGCCATTACGTTATAAACGCTGTAGATGCTCTAAGAATTACTAGAATTGCCAGTAGATTGTCAATAGAAGCGCAATAGATGATCACAATACTCCAGACAGATTTAACGGCACTCTGAATAGGGTTGGCGACGAATCGCCAATTTGATATGATGCGTCTAATCCAACGTAAACGCTGTAAAGTCTGCGATAACCCAGCAGTCAGGATCGTAAAAACCAAACGGTTGTAGTAGACGGGTCATAATTTTTTGCAGAGTTTTGGGTTCCCAAAACCCAAAACTCTGGCCTTGGGGGAAATGTAAGTCCAAAAGAATGACGGAGTTCTAGAGGGAGATTTTCGATAAATTTAGGAAGCCTGTGCTGTAGGCGCAGCATTCAGCGTTGGGTCGTTCACTTTCAAGTAGATCACTTAGCGAGAACCCCTATGAGTATGCCTCTAAAGCTCCGCAGCGGCTTCAGCTTCGATGAAGCGATATTAATGGCAAAGTTCTCTAAACGAAGTTACGAGATCTTTCAGGTCGGCGACGGCTCTGTGCGTGATGCTGAAGTCCAAAATATCTATAACTCCCTATACAAGAACGAAAAATGGAGGTTAGTGCATAGCCTCCAGAGCGATGCAAAAAACATCCGTGGGTTCATCCTCCACCGAGAACAAACTAATCAATATATTGTGATCTTTAGAGGCTCTATCTTTACCGATCGTGGACAGGTTGAATTAACGGATATTCTGACGGACTTGAAC
>JBAUTA010000430.1:0-1504 GCA_049581985.1 Kovacikia sp. | reverse complement strand
TTGCTGCGGGTAAACTCAACCGGGTCAGGTCTGGAATAATCACCAACCTCAGCTCCCGTCCCCGTCCACCTGCTAGCAGTCCCTGTTGCCACTCAAAAGAACCTCTGGCATCTCCCTGTTGCAATGCCAGACCACCCCAAAGGTCTTCTTCCGTCTCAACCACCCCTAGCTGAACTGGGACAACCTGGCAACCCGTCACCTGTTTCAGCATCCAGGTTAGATTTTGGGCGGCAAACTGTAGAGTGGCGATCCCCGCGTCAAATACCAGAATACTCCGCAGACCAGGATGGAGGGTTGCACAAGCCAACCCTCGGATCAGGGAATTACTTAAGTCTGCGGTTGCCTTACTCACTGCCTAACAACTGGTCTAGAGTTTCCCTATCCTGATCATTCCAAACTTCCTGGCTACTTTGCGCCATTTGCGGACGACGATGCTGAAGTGCCAGAGGTGCAACAACCTTCAAATGACTACGAGTTACCTGGGATGCTCCTTCTAGCGCAGCACATGCCTTCGCTGCCATCGCTAGCACATAATCCCCTCGATTGCCCTCCGCCTGAAATTCGCCAGACAACTTGATGCATAGTCCCAATATCTCTGGGGAAACTTCAACCGAGTTAAATTTTTCCTTTGCCTGCTTTAATTTCTCGAATTTCTCCTGGTCTTGCTGCCTCGCGCGATCGAGCCAGTCAGATGTGCCCCCCTGCTCCAAAGCAGAAACCGCCTGGTCGAATGCCAGCACGTTCTGAAGAATTGCCAGTCGCTTCTTCACATCAGTCTCAGCAGCCACACTCACCATCAACCCAAAGCGATCGAGTAACTGAGGGCGCAACCCTCCTTCCTCCGGGTTCATGGTTCCAACCAGGGTGAAAGCAACTTTCTGAGGCTCCTTATTCTGCCCATCCCGTTGAACCACTAACACACCTGTCGAGGTCACATCTAGGATGATGTTAACAATGTGGTCGTCCAGCAGATTCACTTCATCGACATAGAGCAGGCGATCCTGGGCTTCCTCCAGCAAACCAGGCTGCCATGTTGATTCGCTCCGCATCAAAGCGTCAATCTTCCAACCACCTACTACCCGGTCTTCCGTGGCATTGATAGGCAGCGTCACCGGCAACTGACCATAGACCATTTGAGCAAACGCCCGCACTGCCGTAGATTTGCCTGTTCCTCGCTGCCCACTGATCAAAACACCGCCTAAACGCTGGGGAGCAGCATAGGCAATTTCCAACGCTAGCTTAATCTGCTCCTGCCCGACGATTTGGCTATAGGGCAGAATCGGTATGGCAGCCGTAGCACTCACAGGTTTTGCTCTAAATAGGGTTTCGATATCTATTCTGATCTAACCTGTCATACACGATTTGGCAATTCTTAACGGAAGCTTTAGGCTATGGGAGATGTTTTCTGTAAGCAGGAGCCACGCCAGCGAAAGATTGTTTTTGTAAATAAACAACTCAAAACTACCTAAACTTGGCACTTAAAGGAGTTTCTTTAATTTTTGAG
>JBAUTA010000429.1:0-2121 GCA_049581985.1 Kovacikia sp. | reverse complement strand
ACGGCAGTGGGTGCTTTGTGCCGACTGCCTTCTCTCTTCTAGCTACCGGGTTAGTCCAAAGTCCAGTTTAACTAACTGTTGGAGTAGTAATCGACTCGCCTGCCGACTTGACCAGATGGCTCGACTTAAAACACGATGATAGTTCTGAAAGTGAGGGTCCTGCTGTACTCCCATTACCCGTAAAATGGCACTGACGGTACGTTTGCCAGGTGCTACAATAGAGTTGTTGGGTAATAAGCTCAAAAATCCTTGAAACCTTTGCCGGGTGAGCATTTCAGCGATTTTCTGTCAAAATCCTTGAAACCCAGTCTACACAGGCATTTCAGCGATTTTTCCCGTTATATCCCAACAGGTCTATTGATGCAGGTGGCGGTGAAGGGAAACTGCATCGTGTCCTGCAAGTAGTAATACCAGCCCATCGCCTGCTCCTCTGGGCCATAGGCATCCACCACAATCTCCATGGTGATGCGCTCTTCCCGCTCTGCGTCCTGCTCCACCTTTGCCATAAACACCCTCCAATGGGCGATCGCCCTTACCGACCTTCTGCCAAATCCGCATAGATAATCATCTCGTACCCCAGAATCAGCAGCAATAGCAACTCTGCCCAGCAGAGAATCGTCACTGCCAACGGGGGCTGCGGGACGAGAAACCAGAAAGCCAGGATCGCAATTACGCCCGAACAGACAAACGTAATTTCATCGATTATCAATTGCTCAATTTTGCGTCGCTTTCGTCGCTTATCGCTACGATGAGCAATTTCCCAGCCGAAGATAGACTCAATATCCGCGTAACCCGTTTGTTCATTTACCTTGTCAACCAGAGTGTGGCGAATGTATTGACCAAGTGCCGAAATCTTCTGATCGTTCACCAGGTAGGTCCAACCCAGAACGATACAAACCCACGGAATGACCAGAAAGGCGTAGGAGTTGGTTTTATTGGCAACCGCAAACGAGACCACGGCTCCAAAAACCCCCAGGGTGACGTAGAGCAAATTATCCCTGAAGCCAATGCGAGCCGCCTGCTCCGACTTTAGCTTGTCATATTCCGCTAAAAACACATCGAGAATTGGGGTTTTATCGCTCATGGTCACGCCTCAGCAGCTTCATTCCTGTGTTGTTGGTCAGGATTAGGAGATCACAGGCTCCGGAAACCTGGGTTCAATGCCAATCCAGTTCCCGTGACCTCCCGATCCTAAAACAATTGCTCCCCAGTGAACTGGAAGAAAGCGTTTAAAAACTGGCTGATTTCCGACTTACACAGCCAAAATAGAAAAAACGACTATGTGCAGAGACCCCTATGCCTTGTGCAGCGATCCTGACTGCCCTCCCTGCCGAATACTTAGCGGTTCGCGCCCACCTCTCTGACATCCATGAGGAAACCCACCCTAAGGGGACTATCTACGAGCGGGGCAAGTTTGCTGCTGACGGTTCAACTTGGGATGTGGGGATTGTGGAAATTGGCGCAGGCAATCCCGGTGCAGCCCTGGAAGCAGAACGGGCGATCGCCTACTTCAACCCCGATGTCATCCTCTTTGTTGGGGTAGCGGGAGGCATCAAGGATGTGGCGCTGGGTGATGTCGTTGCCTCAACCAAAGTTTACGGATATGAGTCTGGTAAAGCAGAGGAAACCTTTAGACCCAGACCGGAAGTGGGGTTAAGCTCCTACGGTTTAGAACAACGAGCCAGAGCCGAAGCTCGGAAAGCTGACTGGCTACAAAGATTATCAGCAGTTCCTTTCCTCACTCCCAGGGTTTTTGTTGCACCGATCGCGGCGGGCGAAAAGGTAGTTGCTTCGACCGAATCGGAGATTTTTAAGTTCTTGCGCTCCAACTATGGGGATGCGATCGCAGTCGCGATGGAGGGTCTGGGTTTTCTAGAGGCAGCACGAGCAAACCAACGGGTATCGGCAATAGTGATTCGGGGTATTTCAGACTTGATTGACGGCAAAGAGAAGTCAGATAAGGCAGGTTCCCAGGAGATTGCCTCACGCCACGCTAGCGCGTTTGCATTTACGATATTGGCAAATTTGGGGCTGAAAGATGGATCGGTGGCAGGAGCTAGAGAGACAACACGCAGAGACGGGATGGTGCAAAGCAATGCTGACAATGCCAAGGGTTGGCAG
>JBAUTA010000428.1:0-3302 GCA_049581985.1 Kovacikia sp. | reverse complement strand
GGGTAAAGTCGCCACAAGCATTGGTGTGCAGTTGCGGATGGGCAGGTTCGGGGGGTTGCTCCTCAGCGGGTTCGTCTAATTCAGCAGGGGCAGGGGGGGGTAGTTGCTTGACGGCCAATAGCTGTTTCCGGATGAGCCAGTCGATCGCGTCGGGTGGCAACTGTTGCAGGATGGCATCTTTAAGTGCTGTCGGAAGCAGGCGTTTATAAATTCCTCTCAGACCAGCAAGCGCAGGCAGAGCAGCATCAGGAATCCTATCTTGCCAGCTAGAAGAGGCAGGAGGCATTGGTATAGGTTGCTCTGCGACTTCTTCTACCCCCCCCACGTCTTCCACTTTGACAACTTCCATGTGATCTCGACGGTTGATCCGGAGGAGGTTGTGTTTGCAGTAGTCTAATTGCTGATCCAGGGAGGCTTCTAGAGGCACATCGGAACAGGCATCATAGCGATCGACGCGATACATTTTGCCGGGTTCTAGCTGCCGAGACGCTAAAAAACCAAAAAGCTCATCGGAAAAGAGTAGATCAATATTAGTCGCCAGAACAAACTCCCCTTGGGCCCGACGAATGCCGACATTCTTTGCAATCATCTGAAACAGAGGTAGCCCTGCCGCATGATTGAACTGCTGATGCACAGCGGGTGGAACTTCTATAATCCTGATGACACAGGGACTATTGTGATTCTGCCAGGATAGGACCTCTGACAGGCGGGGTCTATCGAGTGGCGGATTCCATTCGACGAGGATCAGTTCAGTTTCTAGCTGGTAGCGACGACTCTGCTCGATTAAACCGTTAATAAAGATTTGTAGGCGTCGCAACATATTGCCGCCGTGGTTGTCGTTGCGGGCGGTTGCTACCACTGAAAGGTAGGGAGTAGTTGTCATGAGTCCTCACACCGAATCGTCTCTAAAAATTAAGCTGGGATGATAACTAACACCTGCGATCTTGTTCTGGTGAAATCACAGTCCAAATGCTTTTTAGTCTACCGTTCAAAGTCTTTAATGCAAAATTATTGATTTGGATTTAGAGGTAAATTGGAAGGTTTCTGAGGCAGAAACTCCGGGTTGAGGGCCAGGGCGATCGCTGCAATTGCCCCCAAGATTGCCACCTCTCCTTGACGCACGGCCATCAAAACTTGTTCTGGCGATAGCAGCAGGACTTCTATCTCTTCTAAATCCCCAGAATTGGGTTCAGCCGTGAAATGGGCGTTTTGGGCTGTATAGATGTGGGCCTTGCCACATCCATAGTTTGCGTTGTTGACAAAGCTGCCTAAACTCTGCCAGTTTTCTGCGGTATAGCCGGTTTCCTCGAGAAGTTCGCGCTTTGCGGCGGTGAGGGGATCCTCTCCGGGTTCGATCGCCCCTCCTGGCAGTGCCAGACTAACATGCCTCAACCCATGTTTATACTGTCGTTCTAGAATGATTCGACCATCCATTGTTTGAGCAACAATTACGGCATACTCCTGCAGGGCAATCTGGTAATACTCATCCACGGTTCTGCCATCGGGCAAGGCAACTTGCTGCACCGAAAGCTTGATCCAGGGTTCTGCTGTAAAGATTTCCTCTGCCTTCAGCACTTTCCAGGGTTTGTGTCGATTTTCTTCAAGTTCCATCGAGTCATCGTAATTCACTCTGGGCACTATAACAATATGTAAAGCAGGAGGTTCTCCGTTTTCTCGTTTTCCCCTAATCCTTTTGGCTTGCTAACTCAGTCGATCTTTGTTGAATCTCACGAATTGAGAACAGGGTTTGAAACGGTAAGCCAGCCTGTTGGTATAGTTCAGCGCCGCCCTGATGGCGATCGACAAGAGCGATCACTCCGTTGACACGATACCCTGCCTGCTGTAAACGTTCAGCGGCCTTTAAGGCTGAGCCTCCAGTTGTGACCACATCTTCCAGGACGGTAATTGTGCTGTCTTCAGGCAAAAGCGGACCTTCGATATAGGCACGGGTGCCATGCCCTTTAGGTTCTTTGCGAATAATCAGGGCTGGCAAGGATCGTCCTTCGTAGGCTGCAACCACGCTCGTGGCAGTGACCATGGGATCTGCCCCCAACGTTAATCCGGCGACTGCCTGGGTATCCAGGGGCAACATGGGGAGCAACAGGCGACCTACCGCCAAGCCGCCCCAAGCATGCAAAGTCACCTGTTTGCCGTTGATGTAATAGGAACTCCGCTGACCTGAGGAAAGCAAAAAGTCTCCTTCCTGATAGGCAACCTGACAGAATAGATCCAAAAGGTGCTGTCGGAGAGTATCTAAATTCAGGGTTGCAATTGAATCCGAGGAATTCACTGACGATTGACGAACTTTGGTCATCTTTTTGGGCAAACTCAGTAGAATTGTTACAGGCTAATTTCAGGTTCAGGTAGATTCTAAGCAGTCTCCTTGAGCAAGTTTAAGGTTCGGTGAAAAAAGTCAGGCTTCAAGTTCTAGCCATGAGAAATCTGAAGTGTTTCGTTAAGAATCCTCGCTTTTGATATTGCTAAATGCTGCGCTTAAACGATGCTGGTTGATTGCTCGGTTTCTACCAGTCCTGATTTTAGTCTGAAACTTACCAACTATCGGTCAAATAAACGAGGAGTGATCCTATGAGAATGGGTTATAGAAGTGCGATCGCTGGGCTGGCAATTTCTATGTTTTCGATTGGGACTTCAGCTGCGATCGCTCAAGAAGCCATCATTATTAGACGTCCTGCCCCGGTTAATCCGGAGGGTGTCCTGAAAAAATTTGATGACGCTTACTTTGACAGTGCGCACGACTACTTTAGAACCCGGACACTCCCCGAACAGGTTGACTATGTCCTTGGTCTAACCGGATTTTCTGAACAAAAAGTTACCTGGGACGGCAAGAAAGTCTTTGAGGCTTATCGCGAAACCCTGGAGCGTCAGGTTACGAATGCTCCCGTTATTCGGACCGCCGACTTACCCAATCCCTTCTGTCAATCCTTACTGACCTCTGGATGCTCAACGGGGTGTGGCGGCCAAGTTTGCGCTCCCCAGACTCCCCCTCCTGCGGTAGCACCCGTTTATATTCCTCCGGCTGTTGAAACCCCCGCACCCATCCCTATGGAACCCCAAAAACCTGAGCCAAAGGTTCCAGCGTTATGGTAGCGAGGAGCGGTTGCCGTCTAGTTGGGCAGCCAGGCTGAAATTAGGCGTCATCATAATACGCAGAGGAGGTGGGGCGTTTTTAGGCGTTTTTAATTCCAAAAATCGCCCTCTGCTGGGTGCGGAGAGCATCCTGATCGCTCATAGCTAGTACAACAAAAATAAAGCTTTGAAAGGGGTGAAGGGGTTCCACCCCT
>JBAUTA010000427.1:0-2718 GCA_049581985.1 Kovacikia sp. | reverse complement strand
CCCTCAGACAGGGAAGCGTTTTGGTTTTACAGAGGGGGCTAACCATTCTGCAAACCACTGTAAGTTGGGATTAAGCAGGTAACCTCACCGTGAAGCAAACAAGATTGTTGCAACTAGATACCTCGATCGCCCCCGATAGTTGTTCAACTAATCGCTTAACTAACGCCAACCCTAACCCCGTCCCGCCGTGCTTCCAGGGGTCACTATTGGGAATGCGGTAAAACTTATCAAAAATGTAGTCGCGATCGCTATCAGAAATTTCGACACCAGAATTACTCACCGTCAGCAAGAAAGAGGGCGCAAGGGGCGGCAACACTGATGTCGCCTTTTCTGCCTCACAGATCATTGCTGAGATCACAATGGTTTCTCCGGCAGGTGTATATTTACAAGCGTTTTGCAACAATTCTGTCAGAATCCGCTCTAGAATGGCCAGATTTGTCCTTAGGGGGGGTAACTGAGCTGGAATATGAATTTGCAACTGCTGCTGCTGCTGCTGGGTACGCTCCCTGAAAGATTCAGCAAGTTGATAAATCCACTCTTGCAGCACCACATCTTGCAAAACGCCTGGGGGTGTTTCTGCCTCAATCCGGGTTAGATCTAGCAGATCATTAATCAAATTAGTTTCTCGCTGACATTCCTTACTCAAAATTTGCAGATAGTCAACGGCTTTAGAAAAGTTGGCCCGACTCAGAATCACATCGGTATGAGGCACTGATTGAATGTCTAGATTAATCACACCCAGAACCGTCTTTAGCATCTGCACTGCCATTCTGATGGTGGTCATCGGCGATCTCAGCTCATGGGAAACCGTGCTGAGAAAATCATCTTTGAGCTGACTTAACCGTTCCAGCTCATGCACCTGTACCTGTACGGCTTCATGTAAGCGTGCCTGACGCAGGGCGATCGCACACTGATTAGCCACTTGTTGAACCAGGCGGACTTCGAGTTCTACAAACGGTTCCGCTGAGGAGCGGTAGAGTCGAATATCACCCAGCACAGTTTGATCACCCACAATCGGGCAGACCAGGGTGAGGGATTCTGCCTCTGAAGCAGTCAGATGGGGCAGGTGACAGAATTGAAAGGTTTGCCCCCGTAAAAGTTGGCTATACAACTCAGGGAATTCAGCCATAGCCACAGTTTTTCCACAAGTCCCAGTCAAATTAGAGTGCTCGTACTCATAGCAGACGCTTGTGGTTGCCTGTTCCAGATTGTAAAGCGTGGTGCTGCAACGGACTGAGACTAATTCGTAAGCAAGTTCTTGCACAACGGTTTCTAAAACCTGGCGCTCATCAAGGCTATCGCGTACATGGTCTGTAATTCGCTTCAGCAATGCTTCAAAGTTGAGCGATCGCTGAAGTTGAGCCGTACGTTCTTGAATCCGTTGCTCCTGTTCCTGAAAAAGGTAAACATTTTCTAGCGCAACGGCAGCGGCATCAGCCAGAGTCTGAAGTAACGCCATCTCCGCCGGGGTTGGGGTGTGGCGAGTCGCCCAATAGTTTCCGATGGCACCTAGTGGATTCCGTGTACGGATGGGAACCATTGCCAAGCTTTTAACAAACGTGGGGCGGTAAGCAGCGATGGGAATACGGGAATCAGCATAGATATCCTCAATGACGACAGACTGCTGATTCAGCATGACCCAGCCACTAATGCAAACATCGATTGGGAATCGCCCTCCTTTCCAGAGGGGACTGATAGCATCTTCGTCGGCATAGTAGCATCTGTCTCCATCCCGCAGCACCAAGGTTGCACCATCAGCACCGATTAATCGACGCGCACCCATCCGCACGGCAGCCATAATGGCATCTAAATCTCGGGCAACCGCAAGCTGTTGAATCACCTGAATCAAATAGTGCAGCCGTTGATTAAGATGGTAAACCTCTGCTTCAGCCAGGCTACAATCACTAATCATTTGAGAATGATTCAGACTGTATTTCATAGCATTTAGGTTTAATAAACCACTCTTTACTCTATCCTTACATAAACCTCCTGAAGATAGGGTTGACTCAGCCTCTGGTATGCCGCAACCAGAAGTGGGATATTATACCTGCACGGTTAAAACGTCCGAGGAACAGCTTGTGTTCAGTCACGCTCCTGAGTCCTATTCCTTCTTCTGCCTATCTAACATCAGGGGTTTTGAGCCACTTCATTGAGTGGCACAGATGAAGCTCCTGTAAAGTTGAGAGCGGGCACTCTGAAGATGGTGTTTGGAGTGTATTGGAGTAGTAGCAATGATTTCAATGGCAATTCTGAGTGCAATGACCTGTATCGCGATCATTCAGCTATGGCGCATGCCAGTGAAGTAAGGCGTTTAGCAGAAGAAACCTGGGTAATCCTACTGCGTAATGCTTTGACTCAGACCCATCTCCAGGCTTGGGCGGAAAGTTCCTGAAATAGCCACCTTGCCAGTTCGGACACAAATCGTTAATTACTCCAGGGGATGATTAACCTGAGTAAGCCAATCAGTACGCTGTGCTAGTACAACAAAAATAAAGTTTTGAAAGGGGTGAAGCCCCCAACCCCCCATGTTGCAAAATTTAGTTTTTGCAACACTAGGGGGATAAAAGCCTTTGTGAATAGCGACATTTAGCGTGCGACCGTATAGGTAAATCTGCGCTATTCATTTGCTCTTGTCTCAGTTACGAGAATCAGCAGAAACCGTTAGTTTGAAGTGCTTTCAAGCGTTCTTTGAATGCTTTGCACTACAAGTTATTTAAT
>JBAUTA010000426.1:0-1829 GCA_049581985.1 Kovacikia sp. | reverse complement strand
GTCAAAACTTGGTTCAGTCTGGGTTAAGACAATCTAAATTTAATCCAACAAAACAGCGGAAACAGTGAGATTGGTTGTGCGTCCGGGGCATCTTAAAAATAAGCCAAATCTATCAAGATTGGACAGTCATGGGCTCAATCCAACGCTGACCAACATTGCCTGCTGTGTACTCCCATTTTTCCGTTAATTCGCGTCAGCGCAGACATTAATTGAACCCGACCCGACTGAATTTTTGAATCACTCACTTGTCCTCACATTACCATCGCCACCCGTTTTGGGGGTAATTTTATGAATCTCGCCACTCACTACCATCTAAGCCTCTTTTCCGTATTGATTCGTTTGGGCAGTATTGCTGCCGTACTCTGCACAGGTGCAAATTTGTTGCCGTTGTCTGCTCAGGCCCAGTCTTTTGAGCCTGGCGGAGTCAATGCGATCGCCGCAAATCCCCCTATTGCTAAAGCACAGTTATTCGTAAACTCAAATACTGGCAAAGACGACCTCAGCGCCGGACGAAACGAATCCGCTCCGTTTAAGACCATTGCCTTTGCACTACAGCAGGCTCAGCCTGGCACGATCGTTCAGGTTGCCCCCGGACAGTACACCCAAGCAACGGGAGAGGTTTTCCCCTTGCTAGTTCCCCAGGGTGTCACCCTTCAAGGGAATGAATTTAACCAAGGCAGAAACGTTGCGCTGATCGGCGGCAGTTTTTACTCCAGTTCTTGGTGGGGTTCCCAAAACGTTGCTGTTTTGGCAAAGGCTGACAGCCAAATTGTGGGTCTCTCAGTCACCAACCCTAACTCGCGCGGTACGGGTATTTGGATTGAATCTGCTAACGCCACGATCCGTGGCTGCACCTTTAGCAAGAGCGCTAGAGAAGGCGTTTTTGTGGCGGGGAAGGCCAGTGTCACCGTTGAAAATAATCTGTTTACCGAAAATAGCGCGAACGGGATTGCCTTGACGGGGATGTCTACGGGCATGGTGCGCAATAATACGTTCCAACGGACTGGTTTTGGTATTGCAGTCAGCGAGAAAGCTGCGCCGCAGCTCGTCAACAATCGCGTCCAGGAGAATGTAGACGGGATTGTCGTCAGCCACTCCGCTATACCTCAACTGCGCGGAAATCTGGTGGAAGGCAACAAACGCGACGGTCTAGTGGCTATCTCTGACGCAAAGCCTGACTTGGGCAATGGGATGGCTCCGGGCCGCAATATATTTCGCGGTAACGGTCGGTTTGCTATTTATAACGCAACGCTCAAAAATTCTCTTGCCGCCGAAGGGAATGATGTAACGGGTACCATGCAGCTTTCGGCCAATGGCCCGACGGGTATTGACCAAAATACGCCTCCTTCGTCGGAGTGGGCAGTAGAGAACGCCAAGCTTCCGGTTGTTACGCCTAATTTTGTGGCTGGTTCGGCAGCGGCACCATCAAACCCATCCGGTAAAACGGTTGCCAGCGCTGCAAAGCCTACGCAGGATTTGAAGAATGCTCCCACGGTCAAGTACAAAGGCAAGACTTATGTCCTGATCGATAGCGTGACTCCTTCTGTACGGTAAGTCGCTATAGGGATTTAAACCTTGCTGCGCATTGGTTAATGCGGACGCTTAGTACGAAGTTATCGCCCTTCTAGACCATTGGAGGGGCGATTTCGTTTTGGGCAGATGTTGCTAGATGATTCGCAGATCGATGCTTTTGGCTGCGATCGTATACTGAAAGATAAACTCCATCACTTCGACTCGATTCCTGGCTTCTTCCTGGGAGTTACCCCACACCGTAATGCCGTGGGAGCGAATGAGGCAAGCTGGAATTTGCGGAAGTTCCAGCCCAAACC
>JBAUTA010000425.1:0-3059 GCA_049581985.1 Kovacikia sp. | reverse complement strand
CGTTTCCGTCCCCTTGCGGGGAAGAGGTTTTGAAAGTTGAGGGAGGAGTCCGCCAGGGCGTTGGCGAGGCTGGTTGTTTCCGTCCCCTTGCGGGGAAGAGGTTTTGAAAGAAGCCCGAATACCTGGGTAATGCCGTAGGGCTGCCCAATGTTTCCGTCCCCTTGCGGGGAAGAGGTTTTGAAAGTTTGCATCTGGCTATCTATGTCCTTTGCGCGAACGGGGGTGTTTCCGTCCCCTTGCGGGGAAGAGGTTTTGAAAGAAAAAGGGCGTCAGGTTGGAGGCTGGCAAAATTCGCCTGTTTCCGTCCCCTTGCGGGGAAGAGGTTTTGAAAGCCCTTATCTACAATAGCTTACCAGAAGCCAGGTTCAGAGGTCAAATCGACACACCTCTTAACCATTGTCAATAAGCCTCTATGATTTTCAAGAACGCATCACGCATTCAAGCTGAAACGCCTGCCTGCTAAGCTATCGACGGATATCAACGAAATTATGCGGTTTTCAAGGTTCAAGCCAGATGCGTCGATTAGACGATACAAAACTATAATACCTAAAATTTCTCAATTTACCACCCCTAAAAGATATAACATTTTGGCGGCGGTTCTGGTGGAGAACTGCCGATCGCCAGTGTGCGGGGTAGGGAATCCGCTGGAATCCAGTAAAATCGCACATTATCCTCATCTGCTTTTACCCTGCGCTGCACCTGTTGATATAGCTTTTTCATTGCTTCCAGGTCAAGAAAACATTCAAAAACACTATCCTGAACCCGTCGCCCCTGTCCTTCCAGAAAGTTGGATAGCTTGAGCCGACGCTTATTATCTGAAATATCGTAGACGACTAGAACAAGCATAGGAAAGGGGGGAGGGGGAAGGGGGCAGAAGGGTAGAAGTCTTGTTCCCTCTCCTTTTGGGAAAGGGCTAGGGTGAGGGCAACGTTGGGCGTTCATGCATTAATTCAGCAACGCCCTTTTCTCCTTTAGCCTTTCAGGTAAGTAGGTAGCTCTAATTAATTGTAAGAAGGGGGAGTGGGGGCTGCGCCCCCAGGCAGGGGGTTCCACCCCCTCCACCCCCAAACTCATCTTTTATTTAATTGCGCCCAGCTACTTAGATCGTTAGGCAGAACGTAGGAAGGCTTCGTAGGGGATGGATTCTAATAGAGTCCGTTTGTATCGTTGAACTTGTAGTTGAATGGCTCGTCGGTAAGGCACCTGGGTTTGGACATCCGGGTGTTGGGTCTGACTGGTGATGCGCGCTTCAAAATTTTTTAGAAAGACTCTGCGGGCCGCATCTGTCAGATAAACACCGCCGTTGTACCCGGATGTGGCAAAATCTTCCGGCTTCATCACCTGCTGATTGATTAGTCTCAGCACCAGACTGTCCACGATTGGCGACCGAAACTCTTCCACCAAATCAGAAGTCAGGTGCATCTCTTTACGATCGGAGCGATGCAGGTTCCCCAGGTAGGGATTCAACCCCTCCGCTAAAATCAGGCTCAGTACGTTATTGAACAGTAGCGTATAGCCAAAGCTCAGCATTGAGTTTACAGGGTCGGTTGGGGGGCGACGATTGCGTGTCGTAAAGCTGAAGTTGGAGTGGGTTAATAACTGCCCAAATGCCGAGAAATAGCGGGATGCTGCCGTTCCTTCATATCCCCGCAGCGACTCCAGACTGTCTACCAGTTCAACCGAGCGGATGTCCCTGGTTAGCCCTGCGATCGCTCCCTCAACAGCATCACTCTTCCGTTTGCGGTTTGCCCGCAGCAGCAATTGCTTCGAGTTGACTAACTTGCCCCAGACCAACGTCTTTGCCATTTCTAGCTGAAATATTGGATCAGTGTAGCGGTGAAACTGAGCCATTTCCGCTGGTAGGTCGCCCAACTCCGCGCTCCAGAGATGTCCCTTGTAAGACCCCCTACAGGACAGAAACACAACCGGAATCTGGGCATCCAGACAGCTTGAAATGGCGGCGTTGGTGAGCTGGATATTTCCCAGCACCAGCACCCGTTCAATTTCCTGAATCGGGACCTCCAGCCTTTCCTCCTCTGGCGCACTCCCCGGTGGGTCAATCAAAAATCGTCCTTGCTCCTTTCTCAGGGTGGCTCCCTGCTGTACGAGATAAAGTGTAGACATCCTGTCTCCTGAAGTGGCTCGTTAAACTGACGTGCTTACACCCTGAAAGTAGCGATGATTCTGATTTAAACGTGCCCATAAATAATCCAACGAGAACAGTAGAACGCCTGTACTGAGGGGTTTTGGGCGATCGTGCCCTCTTTCATTCCGGGTGTAAGATAAACCTGCCCACCCTCTACTTTCATGTTTGGGAAAACCAATGGATTGGTCACTGCTGCTGGCTCTAACTTCAATTGATTCCTCCTGCAATCTCTTATTGGCTCAGGTATCCCCCAGTCCCAAGCCATCTGCTGCGCTGCAAACAGTTGATGCAGCAACGATCGAGTTTCTAAAAAGCCAGTTTTCCTCATTGACGACCAGCTTTAACATTTACGTCGGGTTGTTGAGTGCGGTGACTGTCATATTTGTCGGCGTTGCCGCCTGGTTGTTTAAGCGCACGCTGGCTGAGGCAAAACAGGAAGTGGATCAGTTGGTCAGAGCGGAGGTCAAACGGGAAATTGCCCGCAGTATCAAAAGTCGGGTAGATTTTCTGGAACAGGTTTTACAGCGGGAGGAAGTTCCCAGCCTGGTTGCAGTTGATTACGTGTTGCAAACTGCGACGGGGACGTTGCCCAAAGAGTACCGATTGCTGCATGCCCGGTTTCCCAGAATTAAAGTCAGAAAGCTAGACAGTCGCAAGTTTACCGGGGATGTGGTAGTGCTGGATATGGTGAACTATCTGCCCACGGGCAGCAAACTGGAGGAGCCAGAACTGGAGCAGGTGTTGCAGGAGGTAACCGACAGGATGGCCCCGGAGTCGGTACTGGCGGTTTATGTGCGGGGACGCTATGGGGCGATCGAAACCCTGGGGCAGAAAATTGCTTACTATACCTCAACCAATGTCCCAACTCAGCTCTTGGGCAACGTCATCAATTCTGCCTATGTGGCTTATACTC
>JBAUTA010000424.1:0-2527 GCA_049581985.1 Kovacikia sp. | reverse complement strand
GGCTTAGGTGTGGAAAATCGGATTTCTCCTAGAGCGGTTTGTGGCCTGTTTGCCGCAGTTCAACGCTATTTGCAACTCCAAAATTTGACGATCGCCGATCTGTTTCCCATTGCTGGCAGCGATCACGGCACAATTGAGGAACGCAAAATTCCGGTTGGGGCGGTGGTCAAAACAGGGACCCTGAACGATGTAAGTGCTTTAGCTGGCGTTTTACCGACTCGCGATCATGGATTGATCTGGTTTGCGATTCTCAACCGGGGGACCAATCTGGAAGGGTTGCGCAATCAACAAGATGGACTCCTGCAAACCTTAGTCAGCCAGTGGGGAACGGTGCTGTCACGTCCCGACGCAATTACCCCCGCGTCTCCGATTCGCGCTGCGGCTGCCAATCTGGGGGATACCCGTCGCAACGAAATGCTGCAATCGGCCCTGGAGGTAAGAATGTACCAGGGAAATTAGAGGGCCGAGTTTACTCACTTGCTCTGAAGGACCGTATCCGGAATAAACTCCGTCATTACCCTGCCGCCACTAACGACCACCCTTTGGTCTTGAACTGTGCCCGTGGCCCGGGGACCCACCAGGTTAAAGGGAGGATCTGCCTGCTGGTAGTTAACGCTGCCTTCCGCCAGAAAGTGTTGCGTTGATAAATTGTAGGTCAGCTGATCGGAGACGAGCTGAGATTGGTTGCGGGTTCCTATACCCCGCACATTCCCATTTAAATAGGCCATGTTGGTTTGCGTGTTGACCTGACCCCGATTGGCAGTCAGAGTCACATTCTGCTTCCGGTTTACCAGGGTAACGGGTTGATCGGAAACAATAGTTTTAGCCTCCAGATTCCAGACCAGGGAATTACTGGATACCTGGAAAGGGGGATTGGTCAGGGTAACCTGCGAATTTTTCTGGAGAGTGGCTACTTTGGTATTTAAGTCCACAGTTCCCAGGTTAGAGGTTGCCCGATCGGAACCAGACTTGCCACCCAGGGTCCGATCAATCTGGAGGGGACGATCGCTGATCAACTGCTTCTTCTCCACCAACCAAACCACATGGTCTGAGCGGAACTGTACATTTGGCTTCTTTGACTCGGCGACTACTTGATCCTGCAATTCCAAGCGCTTGGCCCGAGTGAAATATTTCCCTCCCTTTGCAGAAACCTTGGTTTCTTGATAAACACCCTTGGCATTGTTGCGGATGATCATTAAATCATTTTTGGGTTGCCACTCCAGTTCATTTCCTTCGAGAACCAGCCCGTTCCGCAGATCTTTGGCAAAAATCTGCCCCCGCAAGAAAACGTTCTGCCCGTCTTGTTTTACCTCACCGCTCTGCGCCTTCACCTGCACGATTGCCTTTCCATCCTGATAAAATTCACCGTCAGGCTCCTGAATACGGGCGGTTTTCTTGTCCTTACTGTAGCTTGCTTGCTTTGATTTCACCTGCCAACGGCGCTTCCCCTGCTTATCAAATCCTTGCAGCGTCAGGTCGTTAAACGTCAGGCTATTATCAAAATCCTGAAGCTGCTGGCTGTCCCTAGCAATTTTTTCCGCCGCCCGATTGCGCCCATCACAGGCACCCGTAACTAGAAGGAGCGCGGCCAGTACAACCTTAGAGGTAGTAAAACAAATCGGCCGATAATGATCAAAACTGAACAAACTTGGCATGAAAATTCTCGTACTTCAGACAGATAAAGAAATTAGCCTTTAGTGTTAGCGGTTAGAGCATGGCTACCAGCCAAAGACTAAAAGCTTTCTAACTGTCTTCTTCATCCATTAAACCAATACTAGACAGGGGCCGATAGGTATAGCTGCGGGAAGTTTTCTGGATATCTTCTTTGATCCCATCCAAATCAATGTAGCGATCGGCGACATTGATCAAACTATCACTGGTCATCGAGCGGAGACTCACAACCTCAACCCGCACCCCCCGATAACTAACCGCATTGACTGCATAGGCAAGATCTCCATCCCCACTGACTAAGACTGCTGTGTCATAGGAACCAACCAGAGACATCATATCAACAGCAATCTCGACGTCCAAATTAGCTTTTTTGGAGCCATCTGGAAGCTGCACCAGATCTTTGGAAATAACCCGGTACCCGTTGCGCCGCATCCAGAGCAGAAAGCCTTGTTGCTTTTCATTCGTCCGATCGACGCCAGTGTAAAAGAAAGACCGTAACAACCGGGAACCAGATGTCAATCGACAGAGTAGCTTTGTGTAGTCAATTTCGATTCCCAACTGGAGGGCCGCATAAAACAAATTTGAGCCGTCAATAAAAATAGCGACTCGGCCTCGATTCTCAAGAACTTGTTCTTGAGAAAAAACAGATTCAGTTTCTATATTGCTGTTTAACATGGGTGTTATACCTCGTTTTTTATGGAGTTGAGTAACGTTGACAAACTTAATCAGGCATTTGGAATGAAATTATTAGGCTTATACAGGAACATCTTTTACAAAGAAACCGCTTCTAAAAGCTCCAATCGCTGAAAAACGGGCTGGGGATTTCCTAAGGGTTGCTTGAGTGAGAGTGTTCCCC
>JBAUTA010000423.1:0-5082 GCA_049581985.1 Kovacikia sp. | reverse complement strand
CAGGGAAAGGAGTTAAGCCCAAGGCACCTAAGGGTTGAATCTGGGATGGAAGCCAGGTCCTGATCACAGCCCCAGCGTCGAAACGTGAGCCAGGATTTCGTTTGGAGGGAGCTTTCAAAACTTTATTTTTGTTGTACTAGTGGAAAATGACCAGTGCCCAGTGAGCAATGATGAGTGTACAAAAGAATTCATCGGTTCGACTGGACGAACAATATAGGCAACATGCATGGGATAGCCTTGAGAGTAGATGACATCAACATGTTTAAGCGCTACTTCACGGCTTTTGTAAGAACGAAGTGGGCGCTCTTTACCATTTGGGTACTGAATACAAACTTGCCAGTCCATAATTGAGCCTCACCCTATAAATAGGAAAATTGAACGTTTACTTTATAAAACATTCATGCCCTTATCCTAAGATTCACATTGAAACTTTGCACTCCGTACAACTTATGAATTGCATAATTGAGTCGATGACATAAATTAGGCAGCTTTCAATTAACCGAGTCGGTAAACTTCCTGATGTTTCAAGCTCTGGCTAACTCTAAATTAAAGCTTCTACGTTTATTGACTCAAACTTCAAGCACTACCCGTGTATCAACCTGTATTATTTAAGACACTCTTTACCTCGGTAATCTCAAAGCGTTCATAATTGCTATTCAATGATTGGCTTAAATCTTCTTTTAGACGATTAGAGTTTGGCCTGGTTACTTTCATCTTGACCAGCAAGCGGAGCGATTCAGCAATCTGTTGCTGAATCAGTGCTCAAAATTAGAGATTGATTACAAGCCTCTTGAAAGAGATACCGCAATTTTCGAACAGGTAAAGTACATGCCCTAGGCAGGGAGTCAGGGAATCGAGGGAGTCAAGATGTACTTCACTTGAGTGAGAACCGCTGTATAAAGGAGAATCCTTGCATGATGTTTGATTGCATTGTCATTGGAGCAGGTCCCGCTGGGGCAAGTGCTGCCTATCATCTGGCGAAACGGGGACGCTCGGTACTGATATTAGAAAAACAGTCTCTACCCCGCTATAAACCCTGTAGTGGAGGGGTTTCTCCTGCAATCGCCCAATGGTTTGACTTTGACTTTGCGCCTGCGATCGACCTCAAAGTAGAAAATATCCGCTATACCTGGAAATTGGACGATCCGGTTCATGCCAAACTAGCAACGCCAGAACCCATGTGGATGGTGCGGCGTGACGTGTTTGATCACTTTCTGGTGCAGCAAGCGCAAAAACAGGGGGCAGAGCTACGCGACAATACAGAAGCAACTGGAATTCAATCCAAAAGCGATCACTGGCAGGTCAATACGGTTAACGGTCCGATAACAGGCCATTATCTGGTCGCAGCAGACGGTGCCAAAGGACCTACCAGAAAATGGCTCGGCTTCAAGGAAGCAAAACAGCGTTTAGGAGCCTCGTTGGAAGCGGATTTAGCAGGTGTTGACCCCACAAACGCCCACTTTGAGTTCGGCATGGTCAAGAACGGCTATATCTGGAACTTCCCCAAATCCAATGGCTATTCGCTTGGCGTTTCTACCTTTCGGGGCGGCGAACCTTCAGACCTACAAAATTTACTCTCCGAATACGCCAAAAAATTTGGCATGGATCTGCGATCGAGTCAGCAGTTTCTCCATCCCCTCTGCCTGTGGGATGGAAACCAAAAGCTCCATACTAAAAACGCCCTGTTGGCCGGAGAAGCCGCTTGTGTAGTAGATCCCTTCACCGCCGAAGGAATTCGCCCTTCGATCTTTACCGGAGTGAAAGCAGCAGAGGCGATCGATCAGGCTCTGGCGGGAAATGTCAATGCCCTGGAAGCATACAGCCAGATCATCAGCGACGAATGGGGAACCGATATGGTGTGGGCCCAACGACTGGCCGGACTGTTCTACCGCATTCCCGGCATTGGCTATAAGGTTGGCGTCAAGCGACCCGCTGCGACTGAACGCATTGGTCAAATTCTCTGTGGAGAACTGCGCTATGGAGATGTTGCCAATTTTGCCATCAAACGCCTCAGCGGAAGTTTACTCCCTGGGATGGGATAGGGAAAAACGACCTCACCACAGGCCCTGCGGGGGGCGCGGGGGCGTTGCTCCCACCCCCATTCTGCAGCCTTCAGCTTTGTAAATGGGGTATTAATCGCTCCGTAACCTCCTTGGGGAATGGGGGCGGCGATCGCTAATGATTACCAGTAGATAGCAGTCCTAAATCATTGGTAAAAAAGCAGAGTTGTGAAAGGCTTTCCCTGGCAGGAAAGCCTTTCACCATCTAAATATAGCCGTAGCCCGATAGGTCAGGACGGGGGGCAGGGGTGAAACCCCTGGCTGGAGGCAACGCCCCACTCCCCCTTGAATCCTCTGTCCTAATCAAACTGACGATCGCTATAGAATCGCTATAGCAGTATGGAGATGAGTTAAGACGGAATGCAAGGACTTCGACATGAGCGCAGTTCGACTAAGCGATCGCCAAAATTACGCCTTCCTACTTTAAAGTTTACCGTAACTCCACGTACCTAGACAGACGACTGTGTTCCAAAGTCTAAGTATTTCTGAGGTACGCAGTTTTTCAGACAAAAATCAGAACTCAGATAGACAGATAAGGATAGATACTTAAGCTAAAAAGCCTGTAGAAAGGGAGTTAGGTATCTTATCTTCGTTGAGTTGCTTTGAGGTCCGGGAAGAAACAAAGATTTTAGCAGGTATGTTTTGACACAAACAAAGACACATCTCTATAAAGATCGAGTTCATCTAATCCTGGAAAGGGAACTCTAAGGAAGCGGTTAAAAGCACAAATAACCGTCTTCAAATCAGGACTAGTTATGGGATGGGAAATTTTATGCGCCTGAACCCAGGTGACTGCCGGAGCAACGTTAAATCTCTGCCTCTCAAAGAAGCTCCGCATAAAAGCCAATATTCAATTCAGCAAGAAATTACTCATTGCCCCTGGGCAGAGGAAGATCTAAAGCAGCAGACAGAACGAGAACGACTGGTCAGCCGGATTGCAGAGCGAATTCATCAATCCCTGGACTTGCAGGAAATCCTGAGCACAACAGCCGCAGATGTGCGCCAATTCCTTCAAACAGATCGGGTCATCGTCTATCGCTTCGAGCCAAACTGGAGCGGAACAGTTGCGGTTGAATCAGTCGGTGAGAAATGGATTTCTATTCTTGGGACAACCATTAAAGATCCCTGCTTCGAAAAACTCTACGGGAAGAACTACGAGCAGGGACGGATTCAGGCAGTTGATGATATTCGTGCTGCGGGGTTGGCCAAATGTTACGTTGATTTGCTAACCGAGTATCAGGTCAGGGCAAATCTGATATTGCCGATTACTCAGGGAGATAAAATCTGGGGACTTTTAATTGCCCATCATTGTCGAGGACCTCGCCACTGGCAGAAATTAGAGGTTGAATTGCTGCAAAGGTTGGCAACTCAGGCAGCGATCGCCATCCAGCAGTCTGAGCTTTACCATCAGGTGCAGGTACTGAACACCGATCTAGAGCGACAAGTGAGGGAGCGGACTCAGCAGCTTCAACAGTCTCTTAACTTTGCCGATGTTTTGAAGCGAATTACCGATCGAATCCGTGATTCCCTGGATGAGAAACAAATTTTACAGACAGCAGTGCGTGAAATTGTCAGCGTGCTAAAGGTGGATTACTGCTGTGCTGCCCTTTACAATTTGGACCGCACCAGCGCCACGATTGAATACGAGTTTACCCATGCGGATCTGGATTCTGGCATCGGTCAGGTATTGGCGGTAGCGGATACCCCGAAGGTTCATGAAAGAGTGTTACAAGGGAAGCACTTTGAGTTTTATGAGCACGATCGTATTCCCTACCTGCAAGCAACAGAAACGGGAGATATGGCCTGTCCCGATTTATTCGATCAGTTTGCAGCAAAACTTCTCTGCCCAATTTTTCTCGATCCCGCTTCCTGTGAGTCAAGCCAGGAATCACCAGAGCAGAATGCGTGCGGAGTTGAATTAGGGGCAATTGGATACATAGCAGCCATTGATCAGACTTACCATGTTTTTTCGGAAACTGAGATCAAATTAGTGACTCAGGTAGCAAACCAGTGCGCGATCGCCATTCGTCAAGCCAGGCTTTACCAAGTTTCTCAGATGCAGGTCAAAGCTTTAGAACGGCTCAACCACCTGAAGGATGACTTTCTCAGCACGGTTTCCCATGAGTTGCGAACTCCGGTTGCCAGCATGAAAATGGCGATTCGGATGCTGGATTTGTCATTGCACCAGGAATCCTCAGCTCTATCTGAAAAATCCTCTCGTTACCTGAAAATATTGTATGACCAGTGCGAACGAGAAATTGGGCTGATTACGGATTTACTGGACCTCCAACAGTTAGAAGCAAAGGTTCAGCCTTTAAACCTAACCAAGATTCTCCTGCAACTCTGGATTCCTAAACTAGTCAAACCTTTTCAGGAACAAGCCCAAACCCGCCAGCAAAATCTCGAAGTACAGGTTCTTCCCAACCTACCTTTACTGCTTTGTGACACGCTCAGTCTGGAGCGGATTCTGGTAGAACTGTTGAACAACGCTCACAAATACAGTCCACCGGAGTCAAATATTAAGCTGAAGGTCTGGGCTGAAACTGGAAAAATTTACCTGAGTGTATCCAATTCTGGTGTCAAGATCCCTAGCAATGAAGTTCCTTTTATTTTTGATAAATTTCACCGGGTTCCCACAACCGATCGCTGGAAACAGGGTGGAACCGGGCTGGGACTTGCATTAGTCCATAGGCTCGTCAAACATCTCAACGGGACCATTCAGGTTGAGAGTCAGACAGAAAAAACCTGCTTTACGGTTGCCCTCCCTTTAGACGGAATGGAAAGCGAGGGTTGAGAGCTTATTCACCCAATCCTTCCGCCTGCACCCAGGAGTTTGGGCGTTACGGAACCAAGGGATGATTCTCCCCCAGGGGTAGAGCTGACGCGCCTACCCCATCAAAATTTGCCAAAATTTGGGCAACCCCGTAGGAATTGCCCAAACAAATGCTCTCCGAAATTATATCAATTTAAAAAATGAAGGTTGCAGATGGGAGTGTGGGGGCTTCGCCCCCAGCCAGGGGTT
>JBAUTA010000422.1:0-2423 GCA_049581985.1 Kovacikia sp. | reverse complement strand
GAGGGAGGGAGAGAGGCAGACTCCTAAGCTTCAAAGTGGGTGGATCATCTGATTCGAGCTTTACGCTTTTCAGCTCTAAGTTTTTTCTTGCGCCAGAAGACCCAAGCTCCGAAGGCAAGGAGCAAGCTAATCAATACCAGTTTGGAAACGGGCCCCAAATAATCATCGACCAGGGAATAGTTGCTTCCTAAGAAATATCCAAGGGAAGTCAGAATCAGGATCCAAAAGGTTGTGCCAATCGTTGAGTAAATCAGGAAAGGGGCGATCGCCATGTTACTGATGCCTGCGGGCAGGGAAATAATCGTGCGAACCCCTGGCACCAGGCGACAGAGAAATACTGCCTTGACTCCATGCTGATTAAACCAGTAGTTTGCTTTGTCAATATCCTTTCCCGAAAGAGCAACCCACTTGCCATATTTATCCGCAAGCTGCCGCAACCGCCGCTCACCCAAAATTTTGCCTGCGTAGTACCAGGGTAATGCTCCTAACATCGTCCCTATCACGCCTGCCAATACTGCCAGCCCAAAGTTCATTTTGCCCTGGGCCACGGTAAACCCAGCCAGTGGCATGATCAGCTCAGAGGGGATCGGCGGAAACAAGTTTTCCAGAAACATCAACATGCCGATTCCCCAGTAACCCAGGGCATGCATTGTATTTGTAATCCATTCAACCATTAGATTCAGCTTTCCTGTGAGTAGTTGAGTCCTAGAACTAGAGCCTAAAGTACTGATCCCAGACGGTTATTGCCTGTGATAAGCAAACTTGCTAAGCGATGGCGCACTCTGTGCTCACTCAAAGTTCCTTCCCCACAGCGGAGTCAGGAACTTTGAGCCTTTTCTACTCCCCTGCTGCTAAGAAAGGAGAAGAGAATGGAGCCAGAAGGGTGCCTGCATAAAAGCTTTCTTGAAGATGAATTAATAACCCTTTTTATGTACGGAATTAATTTTTATCAAAGACCATTCTGGCAAAAAAACCTTGATTTCAGATGTTCTGAAGCGAGAAACAGGGAATCTTCATTTAGGTGCGTTTTCCTGGCATCCTCTCTTAACAATCCGTATCATAGGGTAAAACCTGATACGTTTGATTCATGCTGACCCGAATTAAAGATATCGCTGCCAACCTGGCTCCCCGCCTGATCGAAATTCGTCGCCACCTGCACAGCCATCCTGAATTGAGTGGGCAGGAATTTCAAACAGCGGCTTATGTAGCAGGGGTGCTGTCTTCCTGTGGACTGCGGGTCAAGGAGGGAATTGGCAAAGTTGGGGTCGTTGGGGAACTGGAGGGGCAGGGAGCCGATGCTCGATTGCTGGCAATTCGGACCGATATGGACGCTCTGCCGATTGTGGAACGGACAGGATTGGAGTTTACTTCCCGGCAGGAAGGCGTTATGCATGCCTGTGGTCATGATGTTCACACAACAGTGGGACTGGGAACTGCTATGGTGCTCGCCCAATTGGGGCATCCGCTCTCAGGCAATATCCGGTTTTTATTTCAATCGGCGGAGGAAATTGCTCAAGGTGCATTCTGGATGGTACAGGATGGAGTGATGGAGAATGTGACGGGAATTCTGTCGCTGCATGTGTTTCCATCACTTCTGGCGGGGGTGATTGGAATTCGCTATGGGGCTTTGACGGCAGCGGCGGATGATTTGGAAATTACGATCATTGGCGAATCGGGGCATGGTGCCCGTCCCCATGAGGCGATCGACGCCATCTGGATTGCTGCCCAGGTCATCACAACCCTGCAGCAGGCAATTAGCCGTACCCACAATCCACTGCGTCCGGTTGTGCTAACGATCGGGCAAATTAACGGCGGACGTGCGCCCAATGTAATTGCCGATCAGGTGCGGCTGTTGGGAACGGTGCGATCGCTCCATCCCGAAACCAGCAAAGCTCTACCCGGTTGGATTGAACAAATCGTCGCCAATATTTGCCGTTCCTACGGTGCCCGCTATGAACTCAACTACCGTCGAGGGACTCCCTCGGTTCAAAACGATGGGATTATGACGCAACTGTTGGAATCTGCTGCTTTGGAGGCTTGGGGTAACCGGGGTGTTCAGATTATCCATGAACCCTCTCTCGGGGCAGAGGACTTTTCGGTGTATCTGCAATATGCTCCAGGTAGTATGTTTCGTCTCGGTGTTGGTTTTAAGGAGCGACACAACTATCCACTTCACCATCCTCAGTTTGAAGTAGATGAGTCAGCGATCGTCACAGGCGTTGTTACCCTCGCCTACGCCGCTTATAAATACTGGCAATAGCTTCCCTTCAACACGGGGACATTGGGTGGGAGGAGTGGTGAAATCTAATGTTGAGTTATTAAAAGAAGATGGCAGCCAAAAAACCACTCAAAGGATTAGAGCTTGTCGATTGTGCAAAGGCTAACGCAGCTCAAGGGGCTGGAACTGCTGCCCACTTGTGCGG
>JBAUTA010000421.1:0-2836 GCA_049581985.1 Kovacikia sp. | reverse complement strand
CATCCATGACGAGCGAATTTTTAGAGTCGGAAGAGCAAGTTCGCCACTCAGTTTTGCTATTTTGTAGTCCCAGTCACAGTTTGTAAAGCTGGTTGAGTAGGTTTATCCGCTTCTGACGATATTCTGTCTGTGGTCAGGCTAGACTACAGAATGAAACATGGTGATTACTGGCTAGCACTGCTACAGGTAACGATGACATGGACGTGGAAACCCATCTTTCAGGAACTATCAAGGCCCCATCATCATCTTCTATCCCGATTCTGCCCTATAGCTTGATCGTGGGGCAGGATACCCTCAAGCTGGCCTTAGAACTAGCCTATATTGCGCCTCGGCTCGGCGGAGTGCTGATTAGTGGGCAGAGAGGCACTGGAAAGTCTACTGCTGTAAGGGCTTTTTCTATGATGGTCTATGGCGATTTGCCCGTCACCCTGCCCATTAACGCGACTGAGGATCGGGTGGTGGGTGGTTTGGATGTGGACAAGCTGATGCAGAGCGATGCCAAGTGGAAAGATGGCTTACTGTTTGAGGCAAACGGAAGGTTGCTCTATGTCGATGAGGTCAATTTGCTGGATGACCACATTGTGAACATCATCCTGGATGTGACCTCGACTGGGAAGTTGGATGTGCAGCGAGATGGGCAGAGTAAGCGAGAGGACGTGGCTTTTACGCTGGTGGGAACGATGAACCCGGAGGAAGGGGGATTGCGTCCTCAACTGCTGGATCGATTTGGCTTGATGGTGAATGTCCGGACGGCACCCACCAAGGAAGAACGACTGGCAATTCTGAAGAATGTGTTGCAATTTGAGGATGGGTGGGCAGTCCGGCAAAAGAACGAGAAATCAAAGTTTTTGGATCAGGCTGAAGAGGCTGACCGGCAGAGATTCCTTGAATTAAAGCAAGCTAAAGATCGATTCCGGGATGTGGATGTAACGAAGGTACTGACTCCGTGCGTTGCTCTGGCGGAGGCGTTTAAGGTTGAAGGCAGTCGGGGAGAGCGAGTCCTGGCATTGGCAGCACGGGCTCATGCTGCACTTCAGAGTCGAACGGAAGTGACGAAGGAAGATTTGAGGGTGATCGCCCCCCTGGCGTTTCAGCATCGCCGGATGGGGACGGATCAAAACCAGGAAACGACTTGGAGTCCGACGGACGAGGAAACGTTAGCAAAGACTTTAGGGAATGAGTCAGGCGATTGAATAAGGGGCACGCCGCATGATCGCAGAGCTTCAAAATCCATTGGTGAGGGGGTTGGCTTGTGCGGCCCTGCATCCTGGGCTGCGAAGCATCTTGGTGTTTGATGCTTCCCCGACTACGTTGCAAACGATGGCTGGGTTCCTGGCTCAGATGATTAAGGCTGTTATGGGAGGAGAAATCGCTGCTCTGACAGAATCGAAATCAGGCAATGCCCATCGGATTGTGACGGTTCAACTCGGAGCCGTTGAGACGGAAGAGGAGTTGTGGGGCAGTTTGACGCTGGGTCACGAGGTCGCTGACAGAACGGTGGTGTGGCGATCGGGCTTGCTGGCAGCAGGACGGAATCAGGAAACTCGGATTGTGGTGATTCCAGATTTGACTCGGCTCAGTTTAGCGGCAAGCCGAGCCTGCGTGGTGCTGATGGGGGCAGAGGTGGCTCATCTGGAGCGGCATGGACAGAGCGATCGCTGGCAACCTCAGTTGTATTGGTTGGCTGGCTGTGACCATAGGCGCACAGGGGCGTTATCAACCCATTTGCTGGATCGATTCGCGTTGCGGTTGAGTGGAGGAGAATCTCAGAATTCCGAGCAGCGGGTGGCTCGACTGCGGGACTGGTTGGAACGGCTGGGACAGGAGCAAGTTCTCAATAAGCAGGCTCCGCCAACGCTCAACTGGATAGGGACCGATGCTCCACCGTTGTCATCGGAGATTGTCAGTTGCCTCCAGCAGGTAAAGCATTCCGATCCAGACGTTTTACCGGAAGCGCGCGAGCGGGTACTGGATTATTTAGAAACAACGGAGGGCTACAGTCCTCGACGAGATTTGGCGTTGCTACGATTGGCAAGGGTTCACGCCCAATTGGAGGGAGCAGCCCAGGTAAACCGAGAAGAGGTCGATCTCGCGGCAGAAATGATTGGATTATCCCTGAAGCCAAAACCGCCTGAGACGCCGCTAGCTGATGCTGTAAAACCTGACACAGGGGCGGATGATGCTCAATCGCAGCAAGCGAGTCAAGCATTTGATCTGTCTGAGCGACCAGGGCGTGAACCGGCTTCCCCATCGATCCAGCGTGAGCCTGTTTTTGAGTCAGATACGACCAAAACTCTGCCATCTACTCCATTACCAATGGGCAAGGCAATCAACCCCTACCCTGAAGACCTGGCGCAACCGGAGCGAGAAGCGGGGTCTTTGCGCTTGCCGACCCGTCGATTTAAGTCAGCAGCAGTAGGACGGGGAGCCATTATTGGGGTTGAGCCTGCAACGATTCCGCAGGATCTGGCATTGGTCAGTACGTTGTTGGAGTCTGCTAAGTACCAGAAGTTACGGTGGAAAGCACTTTTAGAAAAGGAGGAGCCTCCAGAGTGGGTACGGCAACTCCGTTTGAAACGGTGTGAGAATGGTCACGATCCACTGATTCTGCAATCCAGTGATTTGCGGCGATATCGACGTGCGGCAGTGCCGGAGCAAATGCTGACGCTGGTATTAGACTATACCTGTTTGAAGGAGTGTAGTTGGCAGGAGACGTTACTTCCCTACCTGCAATGGGCCTATGTGGAACGGGCGAGTGTTTGTCTGGTGCAGGTTGGTGCGGGCAGTTCTGAAGATAAGCTGTGGGCAGAGAAATGGGAAGCAGACAACATTCTGG
>JBAUTA010000420.1:0-2381 GCA_049581985.1 Kovacikia sp. | reverse complement strand
CCCGCATGGCAGGTGGTGTGGGAGGGGAGGGTTAATTGCCCTCCTCGACCCGATTAGCCTGCGTCTGAGGAGCAAGTGCCTGGTTTTGCTGCATCACCCTAATCAAAAAACGTAGAGCTTCATTTACTGCATTGGCACTAGGGAACATCTCAGCAACATCTGGCTCTAGACGCACTGTTGTTGTACCAAAACTTTGTCGGCCTGAACCTAATCTCCTGACTCGTAAGCTCTTCAAGTCATACTCTGCCCGTAAATCATCTTCCATTTCTGACTTATCCCTCTTGATAGGCTTCTCGCTCGGTTCGTGTCACTTCTCTTGCGCTAATGAGGCGTATTGAATCACCCCTTTCGGTATACGACACAATCAACAATCGCCCTCGACTTGACTGTCCAACAATAAGATAACGCTGCTCGTCTTCAGAATGATCTGGATCGTAGAAGTCAACATACAGAAGATCATCAAAAACAGTTTTTGCTTCCTCAAATGAAACTCCGTGCTTTGATAGATTGCGTCCTGCCTTGTTTTCATCCCAGTTAAACTGCATAAAGCTATTGTATCCCTACTCACCTAAACCGATTGCACGTTGTGGTCTGGAAGGGATTTAATCGCACGACAAAGATCAGGGAGCGACACAATTGCTATCCAAGTGTTAGAACTGTGATTGCAAGAGAGAATAAGATCATGGACGGTATTATCTGCAAAAAAGCCAGTCCTGTAGGGATCTGCATGGGCGATTTTGTTCAATGCTTCTCTAAGTAGTAGAGGCTCGCAACCAGTTTTTCCGCTGTAAGGTGGTCGATAGCTATTTAGTCGTCCCTGAAAAACTATCTAAAGTCAAGCAGCATGAGAGATTTAGGGCAATGGAAAGGATGTAAAATTGCCAGAAAAGTAGACCAAACTGGAAAAACCTGGTGAAATGAATCGAGGATTTCGCCCCCATTCGGGGTCATCTCCCAACCAACGCCCCTTGCTGAAGGAACAGCTAAATCTGGAACATCCATTGGTGAAGCTGAGCCAAGCGATTGATTGGAGCAATTTCGAGACTGAATTCAGTCTGCAAGCCACCACTGAGGGTGGGCGCCCGGCATTGCCGACTCGGCTGCTAGTGGGATTGCACTATCTCAAAGCGCTCTACGACGAAAGCGACGAATCGGTAGTGAGCAAGTGGGTAGAGAACCCCTACTGGCAATACTTTTGTGGGGAACAGAGGTTTCAGCACGAGTTGCCCTGTCACCCGACCAGCTTGCCAAAATGGCGACAGCGGGTGGGGGCAGCAGGGGTGGAGAAACTGCTCAAACAAGTGCTCCGCACTGCCATCGGGCAGCAGGCGTTGAAGCCGTCTGAGATGGCAAGGGTGAACGTGGACACCACGGTACAGGAGAAGGCTATAGCCTTTCCGACCGATGCGCGCTTGTACGACAAAGCCAGACGGGCGTTGGTGCGCGTTGCGCGCAAGCATCAGGTCAACCTCCGGCAAAGCTACGTGCGTTTGGGCAAACAAGCCCTCTTTCGGCAAAGCAGCTATGCGGCAGCAAGGCAACGCAAACGCGCCCAGCAACAAACGCGCAAACTACGCACCTACCTGGGGCGGGTCATCCGTGACATTGAGCGCAAGGTGAGTGAGATGCCACAAAGGTTGCACTCGTTGTTGGAGATTGCCAAACGTATTCACCAGCAACAGCCCAAAGACAGCGGCAAACTCTACAGCGTCCATGCCCCAGAAACCGAATGCATCGCCAAAGGCAAAGTACACAAGCGCTATGAGTTTGGCTGCAAGGTGGTGCTGGTGACAACCCATGCCAGCAACTGGATTGTGGGCATCAATGCGGTGCATGACAACCCCTATGATGGGGCGACCTTGAGAGGGGCCTTGAAGCAAACCGCACAACTGACCACTATCCAACCGAAACAAGCCTTTGTAGACAAAGGGTTTCGGGGCATTGCTCATCATCCTACAGCCGTTGAGGTCGTGGTCGCAGGAACGCGCAAGCTAACTGGAACCCTCAGACGTCTAGTCAAACGTCGCAGTGCCATTGAACCGGTGATTGGCCATAGCAAGCAAGACCATGCCCTCAAACGCAACTACCTGCGGGGCAAAACAGGCGACCGGATTAATGCCTTCCTGGTCGGGTGCGGTTTCAATTTGCGTAAGCTCTTCCGTTTCTTCTCAACCGCTCCTGTGATTCAGGTTCATGCAAACGCCTGAACTCCTGTTTTTTAGGGACGACTAGATAGAAAAAGTCTTCAATCCCTGTCGTGTAAGGGTTTGGCATTGCCAAACCCTTACAGTACTCCACCCGAGCGAGAAAAGCTCTAAATAACCGTACCGTCGGCAATCACTCCATTTTTAGGGATAACAACGATACCGCTGCGGATATAG
>JBAUTA010000419.1:0-2195 GCA_049581985.1 Kovacikia sp. | reverse complement strand
CTTGAATACCCCGATCAAGTTGCCGTCGATGTCGTATTGCATATCGCCGTATTCCTGTATCCCCGGCTGGCTCTGAATCAAGCCGTGGAAGGCAGTTTTCACCCCTGCCAGGGCACTACGAACGATGGGTGCATCGTCACTGAGGGGGGCTGTGGAGAGAATGTAGGTTGCCCCGGTGATGGCCAGGTCATTGCCGCGGGGCGATTGATCATACAGGGTAGTGAGATTTTCTCGTGCCTTTTTAGAATCGAGATCAAAGGTGTAGTAGGCAATCAGATCATCCTGCTCACCCAGTAGCCTCCGGAGCAGGTTGTCCTGAATTTGCTCCTGGGTGCGAGCGGTTTTCCAGATTCGCACTTCCTCCAGTTCGCCCTGGAAGTATTCTTGAATGCCATTGCTGCGATGGCAGGCGGCCAGGGTAAATTGCGGTTCGCTGGATTTCAGTGGGGCAGCACTGACGGTATCCGTCGTAATCAGAGCGCCATTGTAGTAGAGGACGAGTTTGGAGCCCAGTGGATTGGGGTCTTTGACCCATTTAACAGCCCCCTTGATCGTGGCATGGTTGCGGCTCTTGGAATCAAAGGCGGTGTTGCCGTCGTTTTCCTCAAACTGCCACCAGGACACCAATCCCTTTTCGTTGCCTTTGATTTCCTGGGCAATATTCCCCTGTTCGCGGGCGGTGTTCCAGATCCGGACTTCGCTGATGGTGCCCCGGAATGCCACGGTTGAGTTAAAGCCTCGACCCATTTCCAGGGACTGATTACTGCTGCCCACATCGATCGGCTGTCGAAAATCGTCACTTGTGCTCTGGGTACTTTCGTGTCTAGACGATCCCGATGCAACCCCGTTGATATAAAAAGTAATGGTATCCCAGGCTGTGACCTTGGTTCCAATCACAGTGCCACTGGTATCTCTCTTGGCTTCTGGCGGCTGTTCCCGCTTCCGAGTGACGGCAATTTTACAGAACTGAGTGCCAATCGTACCGCTGGAATAATAGGTTTTGGTTTCATGCTTAATGTTTTGAAAGGACAACCCAATGCGTCCATCTGACCCGATAAACAGTGCATAGGGCACATCCTGCTCTTCGGTGCCATCATCAAAACGTCCACGGCTGAGAATGCCATTGCCACTGGCAAGATCGGCAACTTTCAGGAAGACTTCGATCGTCAAATCGCGGCTGATATCCAGGGTGGAGTCATTGCCACAATCGAGATAACCGCCCTTACCATCAAATTCCAGACCATAGGACTGACGGAACGTCGCTGCCAGATGGCTCCAGGTATTGGTGGGAAAGGTCTGGCGGCTCCGGACAAACTGGTCATTGACACCAGCAAACCAGTAGAAACCTCCAATTTGAGGATTGCCGTATAGCGTTCCCGGCTTATTGCTTGAAGAATAATCCTTCACGGTCGTTCCGGTGACTTCATCAAAATACCAGTAGCCAATTAAGTTCTCTTCGCTGCCTGTTAGCCGATCGCTCATGCTGCTCTGAATTTCGGCAAGGGTACGCACCCGATTCCAGATCCGCACTTCATCGATTTGACCTTTGAAGTAATGATCTTTGGCATCGCCGCAATAACCAATCAGGATGGCATTTTGATAGGGAGGGACAAAGTCAGACTGGCCTTTGGTGCCGCTGCCAACTTCTCTGCCATCTACGTAGAGTTTCTGAGCGGGTTTGCCATCAATGGTGCCAAAGACATGGGCAACATGATGCCAGTTATCATCAGCGAGATTGAGATTGGTGCTAGAAATGGTTTCATTCGCCCAAATCCGCGCTTGAATGTTGCCACCATTCAGGCAAAGATTGCGATCAGACCGTCCCACTACAGTTCCCTCAATCGCAGAAAATATCCCACAATCCGGTGAACTGGTTTTGAACCAAAGTTCATGGGTGACTCCGGTTACCGGTTCACTCAGCGGCACGTGCAGATAATCATCCTGCCCATCCAGAATCAGTGCCGGACTCAGCAACTGGTGCAGACCCAGACCATAGTTGGAACCATTGGAAACCTGCTGGATAATCTGAACAGTTTTGGACTGGGCACGCTGTCTGAAGGGAGTACTGGGTTTGACCCAGGCTTCTAGCGTGACATCCCTGGGAGCCTCAAACTGTTTCAGCAAAGCGGTACTAGCCAGGGCCACAACGTCGTCCACGCCATCAAAGGTGAGGGTGCTACCGGGGGCGGCGGCAG
>JBAUTA010000418.1:0-2345 GCA_049581985.1 Kovacikia sp. | reverse complement strand
GGTGTGAGGTACAGGGAGGGTGCTTCGCGCCCCAATGTGCCTCACATTTCTGTACTTCACCCAAGTGCAAACCGCTATAAAGCCGAAGGGAGTCATCAGATGCTGCTGTACCTCCCTTCCCCCCACCTGCCTTCTGCCTTCTGCCTTCTGCCTTCTGCCTTCTGCCTTCTGCCTTCTGCCTTCTGCCTTCTGCCTTCTGCCGCCTACCCTCCTGTTCCCCCTCTCTCACCTCAATGTTTAACGGAGCTTTTACGATGAACAAGTCCATCCCATTTACGGTACTCAAGTTAGGTCGAACTCCGTTAGAGGGGCGGTATGTGGCGGAGCCAAAGGTGTTTGTGTTTCGGGAAGAGTTAGCCTGGAACGATTTTTGGCGTTTTAGTTGTCTGCCTCGATTGAGTGTGAGATCCTCAACTTTACCGAAAATCGACTTTGCGCATCAGATGGTCATTGGTTTAACGTCAGGCTTCCGACCAACTGGAGGATACCGTTTGCAAATTGACGCGATCGCAGCCACAGAAAATTTACCCTTTGAACAATGGGTGATTCACTACACCGAACAGGTGCCCGATCTATGCGTAGTGACGCAACAACCCACAACCCCAACCCTATTTGTCATGACTGAAAAGTCGGAGGCAGCGATCGAGCTGCAAGGGCAAACCGTGACCTATCCTTATACTTAATCAGCCAATCAAGGCTACCCTGCCTACACAGGTCTGGAATCGAGGCAACAGGCTGGGCTGCCGCCCCCTAGGGAAGTATCTCCCAAGGACAAAGATGTTCGGGGTAAGCAAGGATTTTTTCACCCTATGCTGCGGGAACGCTCATCAGTCCGAACATTCGCGGCTCATGACCAGTTGCCCGTTGGGAAGTTGGTAGACCCCCTGGGGTTCAACGATCGGATCACCCATTTTCCACGCTTCCCCCTGCCCCAAACTCTGAATCGATCGCACGCTCCCCGTCGGAAACGCCGACACTGGAGCATCACCGGGACGCTCAGGCAACCCACCGGACCCTGTGATGAAAAAGCTACTGCTGCCCTGCCGACGGCTGCGATCGATGCAACTATTGGCAAGGAGTTGATTTGGGTCGGTGAAGCTTTGGGGAAACTCAGTCAGACTATTTTGCAAAAAGCTCGTATCGAGCGAATTGATAGCGACTACTCCACTAATTCCAAATTGTGAACTTGCGGTGATATCACTCAAAGGAGTCAGTTGCGGTCGGAACTTAAGACCAAAGATGCCTTTAGTAGTAATGTTCACCCTGCCCCCATTCCCAATGAAGGCATTCGCAGTAATGTCACTGTTCTCCTTAGGAATTGCAATGATGAAGGGAGCATTGATAGTAATGTTGCCACCATTGCCTTCTGTCTGAAAGGTTCCAGCGGTCGTGGAGATTTGGCTACCACGGCGCAACAACAACAGGTTCTGGATTTCCAGCGAAATATTTCCACCATCACCCGATGTGGAGGTTCCTATGATCTTTGCATTGTTATCTAACCAAACTGAATTTGCCCTGGCTTCCAGGTTACCTGCTGCGCCAGTTCCTTCACTACTAACTGTGACTTCTGCACCATCCAAGATATTGAATTGCTGTGTATTGATTTTGATACTGCCACCTCGTCCTTTCCCCTGGACAGTTGCCGATAGCCTACTGGGTATCTGTCCCTCTATGGGGTCAGTAAATTTCGATTTACCGATTACATTCACAGATCCTGAAGCATCAACAAATAGATTTCCACCAGGGCTTTCGCTGGCAAATGAACTAACTGAAACCTGCCCCCCGTCCCGAATAGTCAACCGCCCCGTACGAATTGTTAAATCTCCAGCAGGCTGATCACTCAGGCTGGCTATTTCAGTCGTGATTTGACTTAAGAAAGAGAAGTCTGAAGAATCGTTCCCAATCACCTCAACAGACTCAGAAGCATTAATATCAATACTTCCTCCCCGACCCAGGGTAATAGCCTGAGTTGAAATAGTTCCCCCATTCCGCAATGTTAATCGTCCAGTCTGAATATTTATTTTTCCGCCATTTCCAGCCCCCCCAAGTACGGCAGTGATAATCCCACCAATCCCGATCGCTTCCACCGAATCAGAGGCTACGATTTCAATGTTGCCCGCATTACCACTACTTTGGAAACCTGCACTTGCACTAATTTCTGAAGAAGTAGTGGTCAACAGTCGTTTTGTTGTGATTTTAATGTTACCAGCATTACCTATGCCGAAGGTTTGAGTTTTCACATCCCCTCCTAGCAATTCAACAGCCTCAGAAGCATTAATAGACTTGTTGGGGAATAGGGGATAATAGCAAGCAGTCGGGTGGTGCAATAGCAATGTTGAACTTAG
>JBAUTA010000417.1:0-2152 GCA_049581985.1 Kovacikia sp. | reverse complement strand
CCAGTATTTTTTGATGAGAGATACTGAGCACTCTCCTGATTTTGTGCCGTTAAAACTGTAAAAGAACTGGGAACCCTGGGAAAGCGAATATTTTTGCGGTTGTAGAGTAACTAATGAAGCGTCTGCTCTATCTAGCGACTCAGCCCTCTTCCTGGGCGAAGGAATTGGCAGCACAGACTCGGCTTGAGGTGATAACCCCGACACGGGTTGCTGCCAGAGCCTTAGGGAAAGGGCAGAAACCCCTACCGACCCTTGCCAGGGAGATCCTCTTAGCCCAAGGGTTGACGATTGCTCCGCCTCTGAATGCTCACCAGGCGTTGCGTCAGGCAATCCGCCAAATCCTTGTGGTTAAGGATATTGAAGGAACCGCCCGAACCTGGATGCCAACTGTTCAGACATTCATGCGATCGTCCCGCTCGTTTGACCTCGATTTAGAGAACCTATCGACACGGGTAAAGCAACTCATTCAAGTCACCCAGGCGTATCAAACAATTTTGCGCCAACAGCATTCGTGGATGATAGTGAAGTTCTATGGCGAGCCATAGAATACCCTTTGAAGCGGCGATCTCTGTTGATATACGGTTATTTCCAGCCCCGTTTAGATGAGTTGGCATTCATTGACGCGATCGCGGGAAAGGACAGCGTTTTTTGTTTGCCGATCGCCGACCACGATTTGTTTACCCCCCAAAAGCCAGCCCTTGAGCAATTGCAGCAGTGGGGTTGGCAAATTGACGCAACCCCCGTAGCATCCCCTGCGATCCTTGGCAAAGCCTTGGCACAGCGGTTTTTGAGTCAACCAGTAGAAACCATACCCCCAAATTTGCAGGCTGCAGGTCACGCTTACCCAAATCAAAACGCGGAAGCGCGAAGCGTCTTGGCGCAGATAAAGCAACTGCTGCACGATGGCATTCCAGCGCGGGAGATTGTTATCGTTACCCGAGATGAGGCTGCCTACGGTCCTCCCCTGTTAGAGATTGCCTGGGAATACGGCATTCCGCTCCGTGCCCTATACTCAATTCCCCTCTCCTCAACCCGTGTGGGTGCCTGGCTAACGCTGGTGCTGCAGGTAATTCAGCAGCAATTCCCCTTTGAACTAACTGCCCGACTTTTGAGCCATCCCCTTAGCATTGCTGCTGGAGCAGACTTTTGGGCAACAGTACGGCAGCAGCGACCAACAAAATTTGATGCCTGGCAAGCAACCGTTCAACAACTGACGGGTTTGGATCTTTCACCGCTGAAACTCCCCAACAGGGCGCGGCGCGATACCTGGGTTGAGAAGCTCAGGGACATCTTTCAAGCCTTCAACCTGCGGCGACGGGCAGCTCGTTGGGCGCGCGAAAGTGTTGCTTATAATGCGCTGGAAACAGGATTAGTTGCCCTTTCCCAGCCTGAAAGTGAAATTTTAACCTGGCAAGGGTTCGCCGACGAAGTGCTTGCCAGTCTGGCGACATTAACAACACCTGCCCAACCAGGACGGGGCGGTGTAGAACTGCACACACCGCGCTCGGTCATGGGTGCTCGGTATCGCCAGGTGTTTATCATTGGTGGCGTAGAAGGCAAGTTACCGGCCCCTGTGCAGAATGATCCGATCCTCGATTTTTACGAGCGCCAGCAATTACGAACTCAGGGGATTCCCCTGCCTGGCGCGGCTGAAGCTGCCCGTCGAGAAGCGTTTGAGTTCTACGCGCTGCTACATACGGCAACAGAACAATTCACCATGTCCTATGTCAGTCTGGAAGGTGAACCCTCTGCCTACTTCAAGCGGTTAGACTTGTCATTCAGCCCAGTCCCTACTGTGGCAGTTGCCAGTCCGGAAGCAACCCGGCAGCTTTATCTACGCCAGAGCCCCCCCTTAGATGATCCTGTACTGGAGGGGGCGATCGCAGCTTTTCAGGTAGAAGAGTACCGAGAAAGTTCTGATCCTGGGAATGAATACGATGGCATCGTAGGCATTCCCTTCGACTACAGCCAACACTGGTTTAGTGCCTCGCAACTGACACAGTTGGGGCAATGTCCTTTTAAATGGTTTGCCAATCGAGTACTAAAGCTGGCCGAGGTAGAGGAACTTGATGAAGAGCTGAATCCGGGATTACGCGGAAACCTCTACCACAAAGTTCTAGAGCTGGCGATAAAAGCGGTTCAAACCGATCCT
>JBAUTA010000416.1:0-1799 GCA_049581985.1 Kovacikia sp. | reverse complement strand
GGATATCAGCGGATGTATTATCAGCATTGATGCAATGGGCACGCAAACCGAGATTGCGCAGCAAATTGTGGATAAGGGCGCAGATTATGTCCTGTGCCTGAAAGCGAACCATCCCACCCTATGGAATCTATGCTTTACCCACAAGTAGCAAGACCCTCGCCAGAAGAGGGTTGTGAGTACATCAATTTCCAGGTTGAGGCGATATCATGTAACCGTCGTAGTCCTCGCCAAATGGTCTTGACTCCAGGTTCACCATCTCCCTTTCGGCCCAAGAACCCTCCTAACTGGGCAATCCATCTGATTGCTTGATGGAGGGATGGCGGCGTTGAGGGCGGCTGTGTGCATTGATGAGTGTGACAGAAGAGGGCTTGCCACTCATATCCTTCCAAGGCAATCTCACAGGATTGCTGCGGATTGACTCTGGCCTCGTAGGTCAGCCACAGTAGCCGCCAAGCCACAATCGTATAAGTTGCCAAGGCCCGCATAATGCGCGAGGCGCTTTCTAATTGCAACTGCTCAAGGTGACACCCACTTTTGAGCACAAAATGAAATCGCTCAATCAACCATCGGTAGCTGTACCAGCGCACACAACATAACGCATCTTCAAGGGTGGTCACTGACAAAGTGGTCAATAGCAACCAGCTAATGGAGGTGCAGCCTTCGGGTGGGTGGTGTTCATGGGCCCAAATCACGGTGATTTTCACTGGCTGCAACGGAGCACTTTTGGGACGGTTGCTCGGCGGCAATAGGTTGAACTGGCCGAAGCGAATCGTTAACTCAGCAGTGCGTTCCCCCTGACCCTCTTTGGCGCGCACCTCCACGTTCGTTTGTCCCGCAGGCGCACACTGGGCAATCGCCTCTTGAAGATAGCGACTTGGATGCTCCACACAACGATTTTGAGCGGCCCGAATTAATAACTCGGAATTCTCAGCGCGCTGGAGGGCAAACAACTCATAGATGTCCGCTTCCGCATCGGCCACGCTCACGACCCTACATCCATTAGGGACACTCAATTCTGTGTTCACCAGCCCAGCGAGCCAGCGTCTACTTTCTTTGTGGGTCAACGGCCGATTACGGCGTCTGTTGGCTTTGCGTTTCTTCTTCTTAGGCTCACGCGCCCACGTTTGTTGTTCAAGGACCCCAAGCGGAACGCCATCACTACTGGCCGCTAGGACTGAATGAACTTTGAGACCCAGCGAATACTGGTGGCTGCTAATCGGGCCAAAACCTTGTTCTACCGTCTTGCTCGGATGATGATTAAAGCTCAGACCGGTGGTATCCTGAATCGCGAGAATCACCGAATGCTGCTTTAGTCGTGCACTGGTTCTCTGCTCATGGGCCGCAATGATATCCTCTGGCTGCACCTGCGCGTTGTCCCAAAAACGATAGGTGGCTTTGGTTGTGGCCCAATCCCCACTCGCCTGCGGTACGCTGGCGTCGGGTTGAGCGGCAAGGTTCTCAACGATCAACAATATTAACCAAGCGTTTGTTGAGACGGACATCCCCGAGATCTGCGTCTCTCAATTCCTCTGAGGCCCAGGACTGCATGGTGTACCTCCAAAAATATATGTTGTTACCATGACTGACCTAGCACGGGTTTCAGGACTTGTGGGTAAAGCATAGCCTATGGAATGAGGTCAGAATTTGGTTTGAAGATGCCCAACGTCAAAACTTTAAGGGGATTGAGCACCAGTATGATATGCGAGTTGAGACAGGCCATCATCGTCGAGAAACTCGTAAGGTCTGGGCTGTCCCTCTGAGCCAGATGGGTGCGTTGCATCAAATATCCCAATGGGCAG
>JBAUTA010000415.1:0-3004 GCA_049581985.1 Kovacikia sp. | reverse complement strand
GGATATCAGCGGATGTATTATCAGCATTGATGCAATGGGCACGCAAACCGAGATTGCGCAGCAAATTGTGGATAAGGGCGCAGATTATGTCCTGTGCCTGAAAGCGAACCATCCCACCCTATGGAATGAAGTCAGAATTTGGTTTGAAGATGCCCAACGTCAGAACTTTGAGGGGATTGAGCACCAATATGATGTGCGAGTTGAGACAGGCCATCATCGTCGAGAAACTCGTAAGGTCTGGGCTGTCCCTCTGAGCCAGATGGGTGCGTTGCATCAAATATCCCAATGGGCAGGACTTAAAACCCTCGTAATGGTATCGAGGGTAAGGCGGTTGTGGAACAAGACCACTCGTGAGGTGATGTTTTACCTGAGTTCTATGGCGTGCAATGCAGCTTCTATCGGTCGAGCCATTCGCGCTCACTGGGGGATTGAGAATCAACTGCACTGGGTTTTAGATGTGACCTTTCGGGAAGATGCTTCTCGAATTCGCACCGGACAGGGGCCTGAGAATTTCTCTTTGCTGAGACGTTTAGCGGTGGGTGTGCTCAATCAAGAAACTTCGACCAAACGCAGCCTTAGACAAAAGACTAAACGGGCAGCAATGAGTACGAATTACATGCTCGAAATATTGGCAGCAGCCATGAAAACTTAGCATATTTTGAGAACCTTTTTCTTGCGCTTACCCTGAGGTAATTGGCAATTTAGTTCTAGACACGTAAAGCTTATCTGCATTCTCAAATCCTGTTGGAATAACATGATTAAATTGGAATGTTCTAATAAAATCTAGAAAGATAGGATCAGGATCATGCAAATAGCCAAAACCATATTTTTGAGAAGGTACTATAATGCTTTTAAATTTTATTGGATGATTTGAGAAAATTAACTTATTGGGTGGTATATTGAAGCCAGACAGTATTTGATTGACAAAATTGTCTCTTACTAAATAATGAGGTACGCCCCAGGGTGTATAGAAAAAATGTATGGATCAAGTTGACGGAAAGCTTCATATGCCCACAATCTACCGAGAGATTCTACTAAAAAATGGCCAAAGTGGTTGAATAGAATTCCACCAAAAAAAACATATTTCTCAACTCTAAGAATTTTCTTGCCAAAGTCATCCCCACTTCCAACGTATGACAATTCTTGAATAGAATTGGAACTATGACGATGAATAGCTTTCTCGACTAGCTGAAGATGCCTACTATCAACGAGCCCCCCGGAGAAGTCTTTTTCCTTACCTTTTTCCAGTGGGATCGCAATAATTTCCTTATAGATTGAAACATCACTGTTTAAGTTTTCTGCTACGGTCACCTCGTTTTGATTATCTTTTCCAGAAAGATTTTTCTGGGTTGCTTTTGCTTAACCATAAAATTAGCTATGAAAAAAATCGATGCTTGATTTTTCCTAGTTTCTTCTTCATTTTCGTTTTTTTATATTATATTTCTCTAACTTCATTATAGTTTATGCGTTAATTTTCTCAATCAAATGGTGTGCAAGACGCAAAGAAAGTTGAACAATTGTTAGCGTTGGGTTAGCATGACCACCCCGTGGGAAAACAGATCCACCCACAACGTACATATTGGATTGATCGAATAGTTTGCAATTTTCATCAACTATTCCGCTAGAGGGAGAAGTTGACATCCTTGTCCCACCTAAATGATGGCCATAGAGATGCTCCTTACCATCAACGGGCGGGTCCTCCTCATTGATAAGCCAGTCGCTAAGTTTAACTCTCCCTAAATTATTCACGGCAATAAACTTTGCAAATTCAAAGGCTGTAGTTTTAGCTGCTCCATACTCTGATTTCTTTTTTCGCCAATGCAATTCCAAAGTTGGCATTCCTAAACGATCGTGTTTCTCCGAAAGAATTATTTTATTGTTAGCATCTGGCACCTGCTCCCATACGCCTAAAAGTTGACGAACAAATATCTTATAGCCGGATTCTAATAAACCTTGCGCTAAAAAAGGTGCTATTTTAAAGATCTCTATAGCTATTTTTTCATTTGTTTGATCTTTGTCATGCAAAGGCACTGTCAAGGCTCCCACTCCTCCCTCTACGGGGTCGGCTCGTAGTATGGGATCGACTCTCAATGTGATGTTCATTATTTTATTTCTATCTAAGAAATCTTTGGTCGGAGCATAGTTTACTAATCCATCAGGCAAGGGATCTTTTTCACCCCACATCAGAATGTTTCCTAAATCGAAATGAGGATGACTCATCCAATACTTACCTAAAGTATCTATATTTCTGATTATTCTTCCCCCTGAAAGTTTGTTGGACCACAACAAAAGTCTTGAGTTCTCCATTCCTCCTGTGGCTAAAACATAAAACTTACTTTTAATTTTAAAAACTTTATTCTTATCTGTTTTAAAGACAGCTTCTTGTATATACTTCCCAGCTGTTTCAAGGCTGAATAAATTTGCGTTAAAGAGTAATTCACAATATTTAGATTTCTTTAAAACATCTAAGTATTTTGCCTTGAAACGAACAGGTCCAGAAAGTTTGAAATCCGCCTGCTTGAAGTAACCACCTAACGCCTGATCTTTGAAATTATTCTTTATCTCAAGAATCTTACAGGCTTCACCCAGATACTTTGATAGTGCAGCTTTATTTATCGGCCAGGAAGGAATAGAACTGTCGAAACTGCATTCGGTGAAATCATATTCATCTAAGGGTCTACAGTAACCACCCCAATGATTTGTGGTGCCACCAAAGTATCTTAATCTGCTGTACATGACGTCTAGTTCTGGATCCGCAACAACTTTCCCTTCATACAGCGCCTGTGACTCTTCTGAATATTCGTCGTAGCCACCTTCGCAAAGCAAAACATTAATTTTTGCTTTTGCGAGCTCCAAGGCAATCGTAATTCCTGCTGCCCCTGCTCCAATGACACAAACATCATATATCTTTGAACTTGCTCTGTTAGTATCTGTAATCATAGGTCGCTACTGAGCAATACCCAGCCGTCTATGGTAACTACTTCTGGTTTAATTTCTTTTGAAT
>JBAUTA010000414.1:0-1929 GCA_049581985.1 Kovacikia sp. | reverse complement strand
ACGTTCAATCAATTTATCAATATTCTCCAAAAATACCGAGACGTCTTCCCCATTAAGTTGTTTTGGAAGAGCATCAATTAACATTCCTTGAACATGGACTTGTTCTTCTTCCGGAAAAAGTGAGATATTCCATGCCATCACTGTCAAAAAGATAATTGCCTGAATATGATGATGCTCGCTATATCGATTTCTTAGCGGTTCACACAAGATCAGGATGGCTTCAGAAATTTTCATGGCAGGAGTTGGCAATTGAGAAGAGGGAGGTTCCAACATTTTTTGTTTCAGTTTCCGAGTTTTTTGTGTTTTCTTCCGTGCCATGTTCTCCTCCGCCTTAGATACTGTTTGAAAAGTAGAAAAAACACAGTAATTTATCCTGGGGGTTTTTGACTAAAACCCCGAAATGTCAATTAGCGACTTTTTCACCGCCATTGAACGCCTCCAGGTAATCTACAATAGCTCAGGCGTGCGGCGGGATTCTATCTCGCGAGTCAGGGAGTAGACATGCGGGCCATTCAAGCTTATCTGGGTCATCGCAATATTCAACATACGGTTCGTTAAAGGAGCTGGCTCCAGGCATTGCAAAGACATTTGGGTGGACGGAAGTGCAGGTTATTCTCAACAAGAAATGATAGTTGTAAACCTTGAAATTCTCTGTAGATAAGCTTTTCCAAGCGATGTGATAAAGTTCATATCTATCTCAGCTCAATCCCTACTAGCGGCAGATTTGGAGTTGCCGATGGCGAGCCACCACTACCACTTCCTGACACGCTGGCGCATGGAGGCCACGCCTGAGGAAGTTTACCCGATCATCGATGACTCCCCGAGCTACGTTAGCTGGTGGCCCGCAGTCTGGCTCCGCGTGGAAGTCCTCGATCCTGGGGACGTCCAGGGAATCGGCAATCGGGTCCGATTGACCACCAAAGGGTGGCTGCCGTATATCCTGACCTGGGAAGGGACGGCGCTGGAAAAAACATTCCCCCATCGAGCCGTGTTTCAGGCATCTGGAGATTTCGAGGGGCGGGGAACCTGGACCTTTCGCTCGGACGGGTCCTTTGTTGACATTGAGTATTGCTGGGAGGTTGTTGCAGACAAGGCGTTGCTCAAATACCTGTCGTTTCTGTTCCGACCGCTCTTCGCGTTCAACCATAATTGGGCTATGGCCCGGGGGGAAGAAAGTCTGCGGTTGGAGCTAGCGCGGCGGCGGGCCAAGAGCCCGGAGGAATTGGCCCGGATTCCCTCGCCATCCCCACCAACCTTTCTCAGCCACAGACGGCGCAGGCGACTCGGTTTGGAGACTGGGGTTGTAAGCTGGAACCCTCAGAATTTTTGAAGTCTGTTTAGTGGTTTAGTGGTTTGGGGAGCAGTGATGGAACGGGAATTGACGGTCGAACGTACACACGCAGGATTGGAAGTTGCTAGCCAGCTTGGTCGCAAGGGCGGACTCAGTCGGAAAATGACCGACCGCAAGATTGAGTCGACTAAGAAGTTGTTGGCCAAAGGTGTGCTGCCTCGTGGCGGGGCTAAGAACCTCGGGGTGTCGGTGCCGACGCTGTACCGCTGGATTTCGTTCTCTACATAGCCTTAAGTTGGTTCACTGTTCCGTTGCTCCCCAGACTCCGGTATGGGCGAACAGACCCTCAACTGCATCACACAAAGCATTGTAGAGGGGCAAGCCCTGCAACTGCCGACCAAGAGCAAGGGTCATGCTCCGGTAGTACCAGGCTTGCTCTTGACGGCCACGGGCAAAATGCTGCCAGAAAGATTCTCCCCTCTGTGCGTATTGGCTAGCCATGCTGCGTACGTTGTGCAGTTTGTCAGCACAAGTAACCATCTGAACATCCCGGCAGGCTGTCTCAATGCGGGCAATGTGTCGCCGCTTGCATTCTTCCCAGCCCAGATCGCAGTGCAGTTCGGTGCAACCCGCCACGA
>JBAUTA010000413.1:0-2679 GCA_049581985.1 Kovacikia sp. | reverse complement strand
CTCAACAGCATTGAAGCAACCTTATTTGCAGCGGCACCGTGTTGAGGGAAGAAAATAGGACTGATTAATTGGCAGACTAATTAACTGGCAAGCTGATTAACTGGCAAAAAAGCGAATTGTCAAGACGAGGGAATGGAAACTGGATTCTATTGACTTTATTAACTTTGTTAAAGTTTTTGAGATATCCACTAGCACCAACCTATCGAATCATGAATTCGCTTCAGTAAATCCACTCAGTAAATCGATCGCGTATTACAATCACCAGTACGAGCTTCCCTAAGCAAGCTTAAGAGATTACTGAAAACGCGCTGATTTATTGGCTTGTATCTGTACCTTTATCTGCTCTGCCAAGCGATTGAATTGTTAACTCATAAAGCTCTGCTTATCGCTTTAAGTCTTGCGGAAAGTGCATTGGGATCACCAGTCCTTCAATAAGACCTTAAATAGCAGTTAGAAAAAGAGGAATAGCCGTGTATAAGATTGCTGTATTAGATGACGACGAAACATGGAATATCGCAGTCACGCGGTTTTTCAGTAGACAAGGCTTTCAAGTAAAATCCTTCACAAATGCCTCTGAATTTTTGGCTGAAGCTCAGGAATTTGATTTGGCATTGATAGATTTTTATCTTTCCTTTCCCCAGGAAGTCTCCAGTGCCCCCAGTGACCTTAATGGTTGTGACCTTAATGGTTATATGATTATTCGTCATCTCAAGCATAGCTTGAAGAATTGTCCCATTCTGGTATTGGCTTCGGCATTTGTCGATATGGAAAGTGCCCGGCTATTTCCGGAGGCAGATTTTTTCCTGGTTAAGGATATCGGTCTGGATGTTATTCTGCAACGGGCAAGGGAGCTCATTGAATCCCGACATCATTCCCGGAAGTCCCAGCCTATGACCGTCATGAATCCTACCTAGATAATGGTAAATATCCAACCAATTCAAGTCGTTGGGGGAGGATTAGCAGGAACCGAGGCCGCCTGGCAAATTGCCAGAGCGGGTATTCCTGTTATTCTCTATGAAATGCGGCCCCAACAACTAAGCGCAGCCCACCATACTGAGCATCTGGCAGAACTGGTCTGCAGTAATTCCTTTGGAGCCCAGGCAACAGACCGTTCCTCTGGACTTCTGCATGAAGAACTGCGTCACCTGGGGTCACTGATCATTCAAAAAGCGGACGAACATTCCGTTCCGGCTGGGGGTGCCCTGGCAGTAGACCGGGCAGTTTTTAGCCAGGATTTAACAGAAACGATCGCCCACCATCCCCTGATTGAACTGCGGCGAGAAGAACTTCATCAAATTCCTCCTGATCAAATCGTTGTTCTGACCACAGGCCCCCTCACCAGCCCCGATCTGGCAGCAGATCTCCATCGGTTTACTGGCATGGAGTATATGAGCTTTTTTGATGCTGCCAGCCCGATCGTGGTCGGAGAATCCATTGATTTTGAGACGGCTTTTCTGGCTTCCCGCTACGATCGGGGCGAAGCTGCCTATCTTAACTGCCCGATGACAAAAGAGCAGTACCTTCACTTTTGGCAGGAATTGCAACGGGCGGAACAGGCAGAACTAAAAGAGTTTGAACGCGAAACTGCAAAGTTTTTTGAAGGCTGCTTACCGATCGAAGAAATGGCAAAGCGAGGCGAAGATACGATGCGCTACGGCCCCCTTAAACCCGTAGGCTTATTTGATTCCCGCCAGGGAGATTTCCGCGCTCCCGAAAATCAATCCAAACGCCCTTATGCGGTCGTACAACTGCGTCAGGAAGACAAAGCTGGACAGCTTTGGAACATGGTCGGGTTTCAAACCAATTTGCGCTGGAGTGAGCAAAAACGCGTATTCCGCCTGATTCCCGGTCTGGAAAAGGCGGAATTTGTTCGTATGGGTGTGATGCACCGGAACACGTTTATTAATGCACCGGAGTTACTCCATCCGACACTGCAATTCAAACAACGACCGCACCTGTTGGCAGCAGGGCAATTAGTTGGCACTGAAGGCTATACAGCTGCCGCCGCAGGTGGCTGGCTGGCTGGCACTAACGCCGCCCGCCTTGCCTTAGGGCAATCTCCCCTCACCCTCCCCCCCCCGACAATGATGGGAGCCTTATTTGATTTCATCAGTTCTGCCTCGCCGAAGCACTTCCAACCCATGCCGCCTAATTTTGGCATTTTGCCAGAGCTGCCTCAAAAAATTCGCAACAAGCAGGAACGGTACGGGGTTTATCGCGATCGTGCCCTCACAGCCCTGACCAACTGGATCACTCAACTCCACCTGGTAGATCAAAACGAAAGTTTTGAGAGGAGTGAAGAGGTGGAACCCCTGCTTGGGGGCAAAGCCCCCCCCTGTTGCAAAATTTAGGGTTTGCAACATTCGCTGCGTAGGGGTCGGACAGAAGAAGGCAGGAAGCCCAAAGGGAGATAGGGAGAACAGTCCTGCTTCACTCCTCAATCTTCCTTTCCAATCTTCCCTTTCCAATCTTCAAGCTCCAATCTTAAGCTCTAATCCTTACTCCTCAATTCTCCCCGTCTCTGCGTCCCACCTCTGCCCCCGCCATCGCAGTCACCGTCCATTTTTTATAGCGCTCTCGGTTGTAGCATCCCCGGCTATAGGTTACAACCTGTCCTCCATTAGAGGCAGACTGCACACACCATTGCTGCTGAAAATACTGCCAGCAGGCAAACGCTGC
>JBAUTA010000412.1:0-4701 GCA_049581985.1 Kovacikia sp. | reverse complement strand
CTCCCCCATGTTGCAAAATTTATGATTTGCAACACTAGTACAGCAAAACTAACGTTTTGAAGGGGGTGAAGAGGTGGAACCCCCTTCTGGGGGCGAAGCCCCTTCACCCCCACCTACAACCTTCATTTTTAAATTGGTATTAGTTCTCTCTAAAGGTCTGTAGTCATTCCTTGAATAATTGCAGCGATTTAGAAACTCTGGTTGGGCGGACTAGAGAGATTTCATTAACTGCTCCAACAACTCTGCCATCGACAGAGAAGCGGGCAGGATTTGGGTTGCAAGCTGCTGGAGAAGGGCTGGAAGTGTCTCGCTAGAAGATGGTTGGGCTTCAGCAGGATAACGATGATCCAGGACTAAAATAGGCGGTTTGTGCTTTAACTGATTCAATGTAGAGAGCATTTGGAGGGCGATCGGATTGGCAGTATCCCCCGTCCAGCAAACCAGCAGGAGATCCACACTGTGAGATTGAACCTGCTGTAACACCTCTTGCCAGGAGCGCCCCATTGCTCCCCGTAAGCCAGCCGTTTGTAAATATTGAGTGAGGGCTTGCAGCCATTCTGCTTCCTTGGGAAAGCTGCCAAATGCCCTATTTGATCCAGCCTGGACATCTACGCCATCGGACACTTCCGCCAGCGTGGCAATATCTAACACCAGAATAGAGGGCCGCCAGGCATACCCTGCTGCAATTTGAATGACTTGCAACAGTGCCGAAGTTTTCAGATCATTGCCAGGTTGGGTTGCTTCTGGGGCAGCCAAACAGGGAAAGACTAGCAATCCCGGCACTTGATTTGCGGTCTGGGTCGCTTCCTGATCTAGCGTGACCAGCGGTAAAGATGCCAAAAAGGCATGTTGGCTAAGGTTTTGAAAATAAGTGGTTGGGCTGTCGAGGGTTCCGTCTAGCAGCACGACATTGGGTTTCCAGACGCGCGCTAACAGCTCTGCCTGATCCAAATCATCGGATTCTAAAACGCGATAGTGGTGGGACTGGAGCAAATGGTTGAGGTCAGTCGCAGAGATGGGTCGATCGCGCCCCGCACCAGTTCCGGGGTTAAGCCGCAGAACCGTCAAATCCGCACCAGAACGGCTCTGTGGCTCTGGTTGCTGAGGTTCTTCCAGGACATGATTCTGGAGGGCTTGCTGGAGCGCTTTTGCCTGTACCGGAAGACTGAGCCACCCGTTAGCATAACTGCGGTGTGAGTGAGACTCATCTACTTTCGTGGCGGTCACCACAACGGGAATCTGCTGGGTTTCCCGGTTAGATTTCAGCAGAGTCAGCACATCCCAGCCGGAAAGTAAGGGGAGTACCGGATTCAGGAAAATAACGCACGGCTGCAAGCGTCGAGCCTTCTCCAGTGCTTCCGTGCCCGATCGGGCAATCACCACTCGGTAGCCCATCCCAGTCAACTGATCAGACAGGGTTTCAATGTATTGCGGGACAACTTCCACAATTAACACCAGGCGTCGATCGCGACTGGGGGGAGGTGATGTTGCCTGAATCGCCCGCTCATCCATAGATTTGGAGGAATTAAGGGACACCTGGACTCCCAGATAGTCATCCGCTGGAGAGGAGTCGCTGCGACTGGTTACAAGGGGTGGATTCTCCGGTGGAATGGGAGGCATGAGGATGGTAAACTGACTCCCTTCCCCCTCTTTAGAGAAGAATGTCACATCTCCCCCATGCAGACGGGCAAACCGCTGGGTCAAAACCAGCCCCAAACCCGTTCCTTCAAACCGTCGGGTAAGGGGGTTCTCAAGCTGCTGAAACTTGTGGAAAATGAGATGTTGCTTATCGGCAGGAATGCCAATGCCCTGATCCCAAACGGTGAAGGCAATCCAGCCACCCCAACGGTTGACCTTCAAGCCAATGCACTTATCCACCTCTGTAAACTTGAGTGCATTCGAAAGCAAATGAACCAACATCTGGCGAAGGCGCTGTTCATCGGCAACTAGCAGGTCCAGGCCCGGTTCAATTTCCAGCTCAAAATGGGGGAGAGTCGATTCCCCGTCTGCATCTTCTTGTTGGCCATCCAACAATCGCAGTTGCTTTGCCTGACTGAGCGCCCGCTGGCAAACCATGGGAATATCAACCGGGTCTGAAACCAGCTCCAGTTGTTCCGTTTCCATCCGTGCCAGATCCAGAATGTCGTTGACAACTGCCATCAAGTGCCGCCCACTCTGATAAATCAGTTGGGCATAGTGCATCTGGCGCTGATTCAAGTCGCCGATCGTTTGCTCCTTTAGCAGGCTAGACAAACCAAGCACCGCAGTCAGAGGAGTTCTTAGCTCATGACTGATGCAAGCCAAAAACTCATCTTTCAAGCGATTGAGTTGAATCAGATCAGCATTTTTAGCGGTCAGTTCCCTCGCCAACTGTTGCTGCTCAGTGATATCCTGGGCCAGCACAAGCCATAGCGTTTCCGAGGCGGGAGAGGGGGCAGCCGGTGGAGATCCTGGAGTTCCTGTGACAGATTTGCCTGGGAAGGGTTCACCCTTTACGGGATCGAATGGTTCCTCTTCGGCGAGCGACATCAGGGTCGCCAACCGAAAGCTAGGATCCGCTTCCTGATCTGAACCACTCTGCCATGGATGATTCCCTAAGTGAGCGGTCAAGCTGCCTGAGGGGTTCTCCATCTGCACAGACAACATCCCCAGCGGAATCTTGAGAAACTGCAAGATCTGCTCCTGTCCATTTTTTAAGGGGCAAACACAAATGCAGGAACCGGGTTGAGGACCTAGATGACACAGGCCTGGATTCAAGGGGTTAGTCTCAACCGCTTCAGGCCAGGTAACTTGAGCCGCCCCACCGGAAAACGTGCCTGGGGAACGAGATCCAAGAGGCAGGGCGGACGCTGCCCCCGCAGTTAACTCAGAGGTCGAAGTTGATTGAGCCAGGGGGGTGGCTCTCCCATGGGGAGAGGACGATTGTTCACCATTCCCCACAGAAAAACTGGGTTTTGCTAACGATTGGGCCGAACGCCTGGCCGGATTTGCCTGCCCGGAAGATTGCACCAGCGGAATTGTCTCTGCCTGCTCAAAGGGAATCGAAAATACCTCCTCCCCCTCCGGCTTTTCTAGAAAAACTGCGGCCTCCTGTCTGATCCAACCCGGATCGGATAATTCGCCAACCTGCTCCCGCCAGATGGCATTTTGACCAATCACTCGACCACTGCTCGTTTGCAGCATCAGCGGCAATGGTAATCGCTCCAGTAGCCCCAGCAGAGGATTAAGCAGAAGTGGATGGAATTGATGAGTCGTAATATTGTCCGTATTTTCCGTATTTAAGGTTGGAGGAGTGCCCGAGTCTCCCCGTGAGGTGAAATTTATCCCGATCGCTTGCAACGCTTCCTGACTGGCAATTAAACGATTGATCGTTTTTTGCTGAGACTTTAACTGCATCTCCAACTCAGCCTTTTGGGCTAAGAGCTGCTGCACCAGCCGAGTATCTTGTTGCTGTTTCCACTTGATCGCTTTCTGCCGCCTAGGTTCAATTGGCTCACTTAGCAAGGCTGACTGCCCATTAGCCTGGGATTCTCCTGAATCCAACAAATTCATTGCCAGGGACCAGAGCAATCGAGCATGATCTAGCAACCCTAAGACGTTTTTATCATCAATCAAAACGTAGTGGGAGGGCTGAGGAACATCCAGAAGGGGAATAAATTGATCAATGGGGAGATCGCCAGATAAAACCATCACTGGCTCAATGATGGACGGCGAGATCGATCGCAACAGCAAATCAGCCGAAACAACCCCCCGATCGGTTGAACCAGAAGAATTTCCGAACAACCCAGCCCCAATCAGATAGGGCAACAATCGATGCAGGCTCACTAATCCAGCCGGCTGCTGTCTCGCATTAAGCAGCAGCAGATGCTTGTAAAATGCCTCAGAGGAATAAATCGAGGAAGCAGAGAAGGTCGGATCAGCATCACGCAAGACCGCTGACACCATTGCCAGATCCGCAGCTTCGGCACAGACAGGAACCAATTCTATAAATTCTCGAAGACAGGTATTTCGAATAGACATAAAAACCTGCCTGAAAAAGAGTTAACACACTGTGAGACGATCTGGCGGGGCGGTCTATATCTGCCTATCTCTACCTATTATCTCTATCTATATTTAAATCTATCTATATTTAAATTCATTGATATCTACAAAGCATTATACTTGCAGGATACTCAATCTACAAAACTTAATTCATAGAAAACTGCACCTGCAAAGTACTCAATCTGCAAGGCACTCAATCTATCTATCTATGCGGCTAACCTAACTGCAAAATCTCTGCAAGGTCGCTTCCAGAAGCTGGATAAACTAGACAAAGAGTTGAAGCGAGACAAAAGGGCACCAGTAGACTAGATGAAATTCAGATCCATTCCCAGACCCATATTCAATTATGCCTTCGACAAGCGGCGACTTGAACAAAAAGGAACGAGTTCGTAACTATAATTAATTTAACGGAGAAGTGTTAAAAAAATATTAAACTCTTTGTCAAGAATACTGACTTCTCTTTTCCCTTTATTTATCTCTATTTAAGGGAAATCTTGGCTTGAAGCTCCCCTTGGCTTGAAGCCCCAATCTGTTTTCAATCTAAATTCTATTTATCTACAACTTAAAACCTTGCGTTCCCATTTATTAATTTGCGTTTTCCTTGAATCAGAACCCCTAGCTCAGGCTGTAAAGCAAGAGCTAATCGGCGATCGGTATGTT
>JBAUTA010000411.1:0-2239 GCA_049581985.1 Kovacikia sp. | reverse complement strand
GTCAACCGCCGTTTGGGCACGATTCATCGCCCGAAAAGCTGAGGCCGAGATCCATCCCGCACAAATCATGGCTAATGCTGCCAAAGGCAGAGATATTAGGCGCGGCAGAACGTTGACTGGAAAAATGAAACTGAGTCCTAATCCGATCAAAAGGGTAACTGCATAGAGGGCTGGTGGAAATGCAATGACTCCAGCGTTGTCCGAAATCTGTTCATTCATGGGAACTGACCTCTTTGAAATGAGTTTACTTGGGAGTGAAACTAGCGATCGCCTCCTAGAGCGTGTTCAGCTCGCCAACGATCGCTGCTCATGACGAACTGCGGTGCAGGCGGTATGGGATGGAAGTGCTCACGCTCAAACTGATCCAGGTTGTAGCCAGGGGTAAATGGTACGAGATTGAATTGCACGAAGGCGCGTAAACGATTAGCCAAGGTCTTGCGGGCAAACGGCAACGCAACATAGCGCCGGACTGTTGTTTCAAAGTCTTCCGCGGGCTGCCCCGTCACCTCCTGGACAACATTGGTCGGAGCACCAAACTCAAACGCCCCTTGCTTGTGGTCTTCAATGTAGTAACGCAAACTGTTCAGTTCAAACGCGGAGACACCCTGCAAGCGCGCCGCCCTCAAGAACATCCACAGGGGCAGATTCACAGCAATGACAGGGCTTCCCAGCACTTTCCGAACAACCCCAGCCATGTCATGGGCGGACATTAGCTTTGGCCCCGTCGGGCGATAGCTCTTGCCAGCATAGCGTTCGGGATCCAGCAATAGGGCGACGGCAACGCGGGCTATATCTTCATTGGAAGGTGGAGCATTGCGGCTGTCGCCAGTCAAGACGGGAAAGATCCCCAGCAAAGACGCAAAGTCGATCAACCGCAGATAGTTATCGGCAAAGTACCCAGGATTCAGATTCACATAGGTGATGCCAGGAATTGAAGACAACATCTGTTCGACCAGCCACTGTTGGCGCGTTTGCAGAGCGGGATGGTTGGCACTGGCAGTCCACTGGCTGAGTCCCACGATCGCTTCGAGCTTTGCCTCGCGGGCGGCGGCAACAAACACCGCCGCGCTCTGGATCATGTATGGGTGAAACGGCGGGCAATAATAGGCGCGTACAGTTCCTCGCATGGCTTCCAGCATCTGATCTACATCGAACAAATCGACGACGACGGTTTCCGCTCCGAGGCGGTCGAGCCGTTGGCTCCTGGCATCACGTGAACGCACGATCGCCCGCACGGGCCAACCTTTCTCACGCAGTTGGGCGACTACAGCGCCTCCAGTCTTACCCGTTGCACCTGTGACCAGGATCTTGGGGTGATTATCAAAATTAGCCATTGCAGCCTCCAATGCTGACTATTGCATGTATATACATGTTCTTTCGAAAATTTTTTAGGTTAACTCAAGGTTTTTACCTCCGATAACAGGGAAAGCAGGGCTTGCCATTTCTGTTGTCCAAAGTGCTGCATCACCTCTGTTTGGGCTTGCTCCCACAAAGGAAGTGCTTGCTCTAGGGCAATTTGCCCCTCATCCGTCAAAGATACCAACCGAATCCGCCGATCTTCACCTGGGTTGATTGAGACCAATCCCCGTTTCTCTAGCAGCTTAAGGTTTCGGGTCAAGGTGGTTTGGTCAGTAAACAACTTTTCAGCTAAACGGGTAATGGGCACTGACTCCAACAGGTGGATAGCCACCAGCAAGGTAAATTGGCTAAGCGCCAAACTAGCTGGGCTTAGGGCAGCATCATACACTTGCGTCAAAATTCGTGACGCTCGACGAACATGCAGTCCCAAGCAGGTTACAGGCACTTGCTTCACGACCGCAAGTTTAGCTTTGAGAGAGGAATCAGTCATAGAATATGTATATACATATAAATTGAGCTTGTCAAGCGACATTTGTTCTTGAGTGTTTAGCTAATCTCATTTTGTTGCTGAACGTCAGGAAAGAAGCTTAGTACGCTACCCTGCCAATAACTGGTGCTATTGCGGATCTGTGGATAGTTGAACTCTTACCCAGCGCTATCAAGCGATAGCAAACAGAAGTCAACAGATCTGAAGCATTACCAAAGAAGTGACATGCTACCGGGAAAGTGAACCATCTAAAATGTGAGTCTTCACGGCCAACCACACCGAGAGGAAGACCATGAAGAAAAGCCGGTTCACGACCGAACAGATGATCGCCATCCTCAATGAAGGACAAGCCGGAATCAATCTGTCGGACCTGTGCCGCAGGCACGGCATTAG
>JBAUTA010000410.1:0-1617 GCA_049581985.1 Kovacikia sp. | reverse complement strand
TACCCGACCTGATCGGGGGTGTGAATTCCATCATTCCTGCAAAACCCGTTGCTAAATTCTTGAACCGTTGGCATCAAATCGTCCAACAGGTTATCCAAAATCCTGCTTCACCAATTTGTCTAGGAATTGTGGGAGGAGGAGCCGGAGGCGTGGAATTGGCATTAAATATGCAGCACCCTCTGCAGGAAATTTTGAAGGCGGCTGGCCAACCGCCCACGCATCTTACGATCCATCTGTTTCACCGAGGGGCGGAACTGTTGCCTGAACATAACTGCTGGGTACGGCAACAGTTCCGCAGGTTACTGACGCAACAGACTATTTATCTTCACTTTCAGGAAGATGTTTACAAGGTTGAGCACCATCGGCTCTATTGCCAGTCTGGGCTAATGGTGGACTGTGACTTTATTTTCTGGGTGACGCAAGCAGCCGCACCGGATTGGCTCGGCAAAGCCGGATTAAGCGTGGATCGGAATGGGTTTGTGCTGGTGGATAATGGGTTGCGATCGCTGTCCCATCCCCATATCTTTGCTGCTGGTGACATTGCCACGATGCTCAACCACCCCCGCCCCAAAGCAGGCGTCTTTGCTGTGCGTCAGGGCAAGCCCCTGTTCCAGAATCTTTGCCGAGCACTGCAAGATCAACCGCTTAAACCTTTCCATCCACAAACGCAATACCTCAGCCTGATTGGTACAGGCAATGGCTCAGCGGTTGCGTCCTGGGGACCTTTTGGATTCCAATCCCCCCTCCTCTGGCAATGGAAAGATCACATCGATCGGGCGTTTATGGAACAGTTCAAGCAATTACCAGCCAGTCAGGGGACGGGGGATGGGGAATAGGGAACGCTCCCCTTCTTCTCAGAAGGGTCTATGGTATACACCCACCACCTCCTAAAACTCCTCTGCCGGGGGGACTTCTCCCCAAAAGGTCTGGGGTAATCAGCTTAAGGCCAATGGGACGAGAATTCAGGGAAATCAGTCAAGCCCAATGTACTTCAAGCTTGAATCTGGGATGAAAGCGAGGTCGTAATCACAGCCCCAGCCTCGAAACGCAAGCCGGGATTTCGTTTGGAGGGGGTTAGGGGGATGGGGAAGGTTCAGGCTGCAAGGCAAGGATTGCCAGGTTAATCGCTGCTTCCCCCATCCCTTGCTAGCCCGTGACGGGAACAGCTTCCTTCGGTTCCTGGCGCTGTAAGGCTGCGTAGAGACGATTGAGGGCGTTTACGTATGCCTGCGCGGATGCCACAATGATGTCGGTATTTGCAGAATGACCGGAGAAAATCCGATCGCCATAGCGCAGACGGATGGTAACTTCCCCGATCGCATCAATTCCGGCAGTCACCGATTGCACTGAGAACTCAATCAGTTGGTTGGGCACATTCACCACCCGGTTAATGGCTTTATAGACCGCATCTACAGGACCAGTTCCGGTGGCGGCATCGGTTAGTTCTTCGCCATCGGGGGTACGCAGGGTGACTGTAGCTGTGGGGCAGGCGTTATTCCCACAGGAAACCTGCACCAGTTCCACACGAAACAGTTCGGGAGCCTGCTGAATTTCGTCGTTGACGATCGCCTCCAGATCCCAATCGGTAACTTCTTTCTTCTTATCTGCCAGTTCCTT
>JBAUTA010000409.1:0-2821 GCA_049581985.1 Kovacikia sp. | reverse complement strand
CTCCTGACCCATTGGGGGGGAAGCCGGAGCACCAACGAAAATATTACGAAAGACGGCAGAACCATTATCTGCGAGTGGCATAACACCTCCCTGGTATCTTCAGAGGGCAAATTGGTAGGCTTCGTCTCAATGGCACTTGATGTGACTGCCAGAAAACAAGCTGAGGCAGCGCTAAAGGACTCTGAAGCCCAACTGCGGCAACAGGCACAGGCACTAGAACAAACCCTACTCGAACTGCAACATACCCAGACTCAGTTGGTTCAGAGCGAGAAAATGTCCAGTTTGGGACAACTTGTTGCTGGCATTGCCCATGAGATTAACAATCCGGTCAATTTTATTTACGGCAATGTCAACCACGCTAGCGATTACATTCAAGCCGTGATGGATCTGCTGGATACCTACCAGCGGGAATATCCCAACCCGACGCCTGTCCTCCAGGATGAAATCGAAGAGATCGACCTTGACTTTCTGCGGGAAGACCTGCCCAAACTACTGGGTTCGTTGAAAGTGGGTGCCGATCGCATTCGTGGGATTGTCTCCTCTCTCCGTACTTTTTCCCGCCTGGACGAAGCCGAAGTCAAATCCGTCAATATTCATGAAGGAATAGATAGCACTTTAATGATTCTTCAGAACCGCTTGAAAGCTAAACCGGGGCAACCTGAAATACGGGTGGTTAAGGAATACGGCAGTATCCCCCTGATCGAATGCCATGCCGGACAGCTGAATCAGGTATTCATGAATATTCTGGCGAACGCGATCGATGCGTTGGAAGAGTGGATGGACACCGGCCAGATAGAACCCCGATCGCCCACGATCTGCATCCGGACTGAAGCGACGGCAGGCGATCGGGTGGGCATCCACATCTCGGATAATGGCCCCGGTATGCCAGAGTTAACCCGACAGCGGCTCTTTGATCCGTTCTTTACCACGAAACCTACCGGCAAAGGAACCGGATTAGGACTCTCCATCAGCCATCAAATCGTGGTGGAAAAACACCAGGGGACCCTAGAATGTCATTCCTCCCCCGGCCAGGGAACAGAATTTATCATTGCGCTACCCATTTAAACCCATCCCAAAACCCATCCTAATAGCAGTTTGCCCTTGGGTGAATCAGGGAGATTTTTGGCTTGAGTGGGCCTGCTACTGCTTACGGAGGACCACAACCGCTTCGTCATTGTTTTTAAGAAACAATTCGATTTCAAAAGCAAGATTCAGTTTTCTCTTGCAAGCCAAAATTAGTTCAATCATTTCAAAGGGGGTCCATGTATGGTAGTGAATACTGTAATTCAGTGCCATCAACCGCTTCATTTCAGTTTCAATACTAAGCTTATCTTTGACCTCATTTAGGTGAGAATAGCCCCGATTAACAAACGTTACCCATTCTCGAAAGTGTTCTTCTCTAGACCACTCAGGGCCTTCCTCGTAGTCCTTCAAAAGGTGTTCAATGTCGGTTGTTGGTCGGTAAACGTCAAACGTATACCGTTTGTCTGGGAGGGATAGGTACAAGATCCCGTCCGTCTTGAGGACCCTAAACATATTGCTAATTGCCCTCATCGGATCTTGGCAATGTTCAAGAAACTGATGGGCAATCACAAAATCCTGAGTCGCATCCTCAATGCTTTTAAGCTGTTCACCATCATCCAAAATACTGACGTCAACCAGATTTTTATTGGCCAGTTCCGGGTAGTGCTGCCTCAGGTCGGCAGTAGACATTCGGTCAACATATCGAACTTTCACTGAAGCAGGGACTTGCAGCGGATTATGTAAAGCGCCGATTTCAATGCCACTTCCTGCCAGGTATTTTTTAACCACACTTTGATGGGAAAGTGAGCTATTCAGTGAATACGAAGCTTTGCTGAGCACCCATTTAAGCCTGGTTTTCAAGCCTTCATAAGCTTTTATCAAACGAGCCATGCACCAGACGCCTACTCTACGAATTCAACTGATCAGGTTTTGCCTGATCAGGTTTTGCCTGTCCAGATTTTAGGGTGAGAAACTTTTCCATCGCAGTGACCATTGTTGGGGGCCAGCGGCGAACTGTTTTCAGCCAGGATAGATCCTGATAGCGCGAATCTAGCCCCACTACTGAAACCCACTGGCTTTCAGCCTCTCCCCGACTACCCTGAGTCCAGAGAGCCGCAGTTAGGGCTGCCCGCATATCCGCAAATTTGGGATATTTGCGAACCAAATTCCGCATGCTCCGAATTGCTTCGTCTATCTTTCCGGTCTGGTAGAGGGCGAGGGCGTAGTTAGCGCGGGCGAAACCATAGTCGCGCGTCAGGTCAACAGCTTGCTTATAGTCGGTCAGGGCTGCTTCCCACTGCCCCATTCCAGCCTTAGCGTTCCCTCGATTGTTAAATGCGAGGGGATCTTTAGGATCAATCTTCAATGCCTGGTTATAGCTGTCGATCGCCTTCTGATACTGCCCCAGCCCTTCCAGGGCAATCCCCCGGTTCAGGTAGGGATCGGGGGCATCGGGAGCGAGCTCGATTGCTTTTTCATAGTCTACGATCGCGGTTTGCAGCTTATTTTGGCTCACCTTTACATTCCCCCGGTTGCTCCAGGCTGCCGCATTGTCGGGAAACGCTTCGATCACCTGAGTCCAATATTCCTCCGCCGTTTTAAAGTCACCCTGATTCGTTGCCTCAAAGGCTTTGTCAAAGAGAGCATTTACCTTCTGGTAAAGATCCAGGACAGAGGGTTGGGCGGGCGAAGAGTCTGCTTCTGGCTGAGGGGCTGGGGTGGCCGTTTTTGCTCTGCCGTAGGGGTTAGGGGAAGCGGCAGGGATAGATTGGGGGGTTGACGGGGATGGGGTAGGCAG
>JBAUTA010000408.1:0-4182 GCA_049581985.1 Kovacikia sp. | reverse complement strand
GATGAGAGGGGCTACGCTAAAGTCTGGATTCTATAGAAAAGCGGTTCGATCTCCAAAATTATCGGTTCCCCCTTACTGAAACGTGTTAATTATGGCAATTCTTAAAGCAAATCAGGCAACCATTCTGACGCAAGATCTGACGAAGCCAACCAGTGCGCTTTCCCCCGACAAAACCTACGCCATAGCTGCTGGGGTAGAACTGGATATTCAGGCGATCGTGCCCGCCATCAACCGTCATGTTCAGGTCACCTTAAAACAGGCGATTAATAGTAGCACAACCTGGTACGCCAATGCAGAGCAGGTTTCCCTGATTGGCAACCCCTTTGGTTCTCTGGATGCCGCCAAAGATCGAACTGCTATCTTCAACTATTTTCTGTCTGTTGAGATGTTAGATGGTTCTAATCAAAATCATCTCTCCTACCTAGATCGTGGTGTAGCCAGCTCCTCCTATGCGGAGCAAATTGAGCAATATCCGCAGCGATTGCAACAAAAGCCAGATGGGAAAACGGTGACGTCTCTCAGTTCACCGCTCAAATTAACCAATAGGGATCAAACCGTATCCTTTGATCCCTATCCTAAACGTGGTGTGATGCCAACTCTGGATCAGACAGCGCTTAATTTCCTCCATGCCGACATCAAAGAAGCTTGTTTATGCATTGGTAGCATTGTAAATGGACAAATGAATGCCCATTGGGTGGGAAAAAATGCACTCAACAAAGGTCAATTTTGGAGTGCAACTAAGATTGTGCCCTTGATGAATGTCGTTTGTCAGGCCAACAAAGTGGATGCTAAAACTCCCATTCGAAGTTGTGTGCTGCATGACCCAACTGGGAGTAAATCTGACATTTCCTTTTTGGATGCAGCGATCGATATCATTAGTTACACCAAAGATATTGCGGAACAAAAAGAAGCCGAAGATGGAGCATACGTTTCGAATAGCTTATCGGCATTGATGAAGCGGTTTAGTTCTTTTCCAGAATTAGAGAAGTGGTTTAGTGACATCACCGGAAATAAACAGCTCAGTTTTCGTGGGTATTATGGTCCAGCCCCCCTGATTCAAAATCCTCAGTTATGTAACGCCTCTAGTGTGATTCTAAACGCTCACGCCGAAAGCGCAAAAGGCGAAAATTTGATCACGGCTTATGATTTAACCCGCATGGTGACAACACTGGGATGGCATCACCACATTTCAGCTGATTCTCACTTACCAGCAGCCCAATGGCATAGTTTAGAGACTCTGGTGCGAGCGATGGGTTACGACACAGCCCGGTATGTTGATGCGGCGATCGCAGTGTTGGGCATCCAATCCATCATCCAAGATGTTGTGATCCTGTCTAAACTCGGTTTTGGTGCCTCAGATCTGCGGCACCAAACGGAGTTAGTTTACACTGCTCTGGTGCAATTCACCGACCTGCGCCCAACACCAAATGTATTGCGATCCGTTGGCATGACGTTCAGAAGCACGGTGCAAAAGCCAATGGCGAATGGCGATCGCGATCTGGATGAAGAAGCTCGATGGATCGATGCTCGCATGGCTGCTGAAGTTACCGAAGTGTTGCGCCGCATCATGACTCAAGAATTGGCTTAATAATATGGACTCCATGAGGAAAGTACCACTAACGGTACTTCTGGGGTAGGAATTGCAGCCTGCGATCGTAAACGGGTTTAAGCCGATATACGGGCTAAAAAGTGCAATACCAATTTAAATAGCGAACAGGGCAGATTGAGTTTTAGAAAATCTATCGAAGCGAGGCTCAGTATCAGGACGTCTGCTGCGCGGGGCAGAAGTGCCACGCATGCAGAAACGCAACACGAGCATCAGGGTTTCAGCCCCCTGCAACCCATGAGATTACGTCTGCAATCTACCCCTTGGCTGTACTACTTAGTCCTCAATGAGTCCAAGCCCTGTGTAGTATGTTTTTGGACTGATTTGCTCCACTTATCGATGCACTCATGCCATCTACAACATCTTGAGTCTTGTCTTTAGCGTGAGTTTCTGTACAACTACTCATTTAACCCCGTAACTTGTTGCACCTGTGGGGATAGGGTGTTGTGATTGCCAAGTCATTATTGCTTGACTGCCCTCACAACATCCTCACAGTCTTCGCCTATAACCTAAGTCATTGGAATCAATCATCCCTTTGCCAGCCGATTTGGCTTGTCTCAGCATGTGAAATCAAACAACGACTCAACTTATACAGCGGTGGTGCCTTATGACCATAGCCAAAAGAACGGAGCTTCGACGGCATTGGATTTTGGGAATTTTTGGAGCAGCGATCGCCCTGGGTTTAACCGGGTTAGGGCTTGCCAAACTTTCAATGACCAATCCAACAAAACCCAATCAAATGGCAACCAATTTAGCCCCAGCGGCTTTACCGAAACGAGGGGAAGTGGTAGCCTTGGGCCGTCTGGAACCGCAGGGCGAAGTGATTCGTGTGGGTGGACCGAATGGAGAACGAATCCAACATCTGACGGTTAAAGAAGGAGACTTCGTGCCGAAAGGGGCTGTGTTGGCTTATCTGGAAAGCCATCAGGAGCGCCTGGCCGAGCGAAATTATGCGGCGAGTCAACTGGCAGAAGCAAAAGCGCGGTTAAAAGCAACCACGGACTATGGTAAGGCTCAAATTCAGGAGGCAAAGACCCGCGTTCAGCAAATTGATCGCCCCGGTACGTTTGAAATTAATGCCCAAAAGGCGGCGGTTCGCAAACTAGAAGCCGAACTGGATCTGGCTAATGCTGACCTGCAACGCAATCAGAGTTTATACAGCCAGGGCGCGATCGCCAAGCAAACCTTAGATCGCCAATCGACTCAGGTGCGGCAGCTCCAAGAACAAATCAATAGCGCCAAAGCCACCCTGATCCAGCTAGACACTGGATGGAAGATGAATTCACAAAACGCTCAGGCACAGTTGAGATCGCAGCAGGCCAATCTACCCTTAACGCAAGTTCAGGTGGCCGTCGCCTCTGCCACCCAAAACCTCACCCTGGCCAGCGCCCGCCTGGAGCGCACGCTCATTCGATCGACGAAGTCTGGACGCATCCTGAGAATTATTGCCCACGAAGGCGAAGCGATCGGCGACAGTGGCATTCTCGATCTCGGCGATACGCGCCAGATGAATGTTGTAGCGGAGGTGTATGAAACCGATCTAAGGTTGGTCAAGGTAGGACAGCCTGTGACGATCGCCAGCCGTAACGGGGCTTTTAGCAAACCCCTCACTGGAAAAGTGATAGAAGTGGGGTGGCAGATCTTCAAAAACAACGTGCTGGATGATGATCCCGCTGCCAATGCGGATGCCCGTGTGGTGGAAGTGAAAATTCGTCTAGACGACAGCAAGCCGGTGGCAGGCATGACAAACCTGCAAGTTGACGTGAGAATTCGCGTATGAATACGCCCCTTGCCTGGTTAAATTTGTGGCATGAAAAAATCCGCTTGAGCGTGGCGATCGCGGGTGTGGCCTTTGCCGATATCCTGATTTTTAGCAATTTAGGATTCCTGGGATCGGTGGCAGAGTCAGCATCCTTCATGTATCAGAAATTTAATGCCGATCTCTATCTCACATCTCCACAAGCACTTGATCTCGCCAGTAGTCAGCCCTTTCCTCGACAGCGCCTTTACCAGATAGCAGGCATCAACGGCGTGGAACGGGTGATGCCACTTTATATGGGCTATCTGCTCTGGCGTAACCCTCAGACTCATTTGAGTCGAGCGCTTTTTGTGTATGGCATCAATCCACACGATCCGGTGTTTTTTGTCCCAGAACTACGATCGCCAGAAAACCAAACGGCGCTCAATCGGTGGGATACGGTACTGATCGATCGCCAGTCCCGTTCAGAGTTTGGCCCGATGACCGTTGGAACGAAGACAGAAGCCGGACGGCGACAAATTACGGTAGGAGGACAATATTCTTTTGGCAGTAGCTTTGCCTCCGATGGCAACCTGATCATGAGCGATCAAAATTATCGTCGTTATTTTGATCCCGCCCCCCTAAATCGTATCCATTTAGGGCTGATTAAAGTCAAACCCACAGCCAACGTTGAGCAAACCGCTGATGCGATTCGGCAAATGGTACCACCCGATGTAGTGGTATTGACGAAGCAGCAAATGATTGACCGCGATCGCACCTTCTGGGTTACTACCACCTCCACAGGCTTCATCTTCAGCATGGGCGTAGCTGTATCCTG
>JBAUTA010000407.1:0-4772 GCA_049581985.1 Kovacikia sp. | reverse complement strand
GTATAGCTATCACCAGATTAATTAGGACAGAGGATTCAAGGGGGAGTGGGACGTTGCCCCCAGCCAGGGGTTCCACCCCCGCACTCCGTCCTAACCAATAGGGCTACGGCTATCAGTATGGCATGGCACAGGCAGGGGTGAGGGTAAGGGAGGTTGGAATCAGGAGTCTTCAGGTTGGAGTTCCCTCTTTCCCATTCCCGCCCGCCCCTCCCCGATAAATAGCTCCGGGAGCGTGGTTGGCGTCGATTTCAACAACCAGATCTGCCCCGCCCGATCGCTCCACTAAAGGGTTAATAAATAGGTCAGGATGAAGCGCTTTCCAGAAATAGTCCACGAAGGCATCAATGTCGCGATCGTCCATGCCAGTTTTGCCCCTGCTTCGCATTTCCTGTTCTGCCTGTTTGCGCCACTCTTTACTCCAGCGATAATCCTTAGGATACAGCACCATCAAGCTATCCAGCCGTTCCCATAGCGGTAGGTAAGCCTGTAGTTGGCGATTAATATCACGGGCAAAGGCGCGATCGGCAGCGGTGGTAATAGGAGGGGGGGCTTGATCGAAAAGCGCCGGATCGACTGGACGCACACCCACAAACCAACCTTCAAACAGCACAATCTCAACATTTGACACCAGTTCCGAATCGGCTCGATCTCCCGAACCTTGATGACGAGATTTATCGAAGCGGGGAATCGCAATCGGTTGTCCGGGAGCAGCGGATCGCAGTTGATCGAGAATCTCCAAACCCAGGGCTATATCATGGGTTCCAGGAGGTCCCCGCCAGATCAAGCGGGGATCCTGGGCTTGCAGGCGCAAGCGATCGCCATAGGTCTTGTAGAGATCATCCAGGGATAGGCTCAGGGTCTGATAGCCCAGGTGTTGCAAAATCAGCGTCAAAGCCACGCCCAGGGTTGTTTTACCAGTGCCCTGCCCCCCCAAAATTCCCTGGATCAACGGCTGCGCTTGGGCCTGACGCCGTTTTACAAGCTGGATCGCCAGGGGCAACCAGAACCTCCAAAGGATGCCAGGTAGGTTTACCGAAGAGGTTTTGAAATGGGTCTGGCAAAACTGGTCAAAAAGGGGATAAATCGCCTGAAGTAACTTTGCCCGTTCTTGAACGACTTCACCAACGTTCTCTGGCCCAATGTTAAACGCGATCGCCCAGCGCTGATCCTGAAGATCCCATGCCTCCAACTGTTGCCATTCTTCCGGCAGACAGGCACAGCCTGCTGCCAAACGTTCCACAATCCTCATACCAATTTAAATAGCGAACAGGACAGATTGGGGACGGGGTGCAGGGGTGACCCCCCTGGCTGGGGGCAACGCCCCACTCCCGATTGAATCCTCTGTCCTAATCAATCTGGCGATAGCTATACCAGGGGGCGTTAGTAAGATGGTGGGCACTGATGGGCCAAAGTCTACCGGGGCAGGAGACTTTTCCCATCACAGTGCCCTTTGGCAGCGGCGATCCTGGGGAGCTTATCTGTCTTTCATCATGCTAAATTCAGCCAAATCCTCTGGTGACTGAAACCCTAATTGGACATGATTCTGCTCTGGCGATCGGGTGACTGGGATTTTACGGAGCCGTGATTTTACGGAACCTGGCGCTGTGAGATCGATCAGGAATTTGCATGATCCAGATCGCGGGTTCTTTTTCCTAACCATTCCCACAGCTCTGGGGCAGCAAAATCAGGGACCACCAGCACCGCACCAACGGCATAAAGGATTTGGGGATCTTGGGTGGAAGCAATCCCAACGGTGGGGATGCCAGCTCCCACAGCAGAGCGCACCCCCGATGGGGAATCCTCGAAGGCAACAGCTTGAGCCGGAACCAGCCCAAACTGCTTCAGCGCATGGCGATAGGGAGCCGGATCAGGCTTGCCAATCCCCAGATTTTCAGCAATCACAATCTGGTCAAACTGGGTTTCCAGCCGCAAAGACTTCAGCGTATGGTAAACATTTTCAGAAGGGGCATTGGTCACAACTGCTTGCTTCAAGCCCCGCAGCTCGGCCCAATCGATCAGCCTAGAAAGTCCATTGAGGGGAGCCAATTGGGGGGCAAGCTGCCGGAAGCGCGCTTCCTTGCGTTCAATAAACTGCTGACCGTCTTTTTCAGAAAGCTGGGGCAACAAGTCCCGCACAATCTCTGGATTCAACCGTCCGCTAATCCGATTCTTATAAAATGCTTCGTCAATTTCCAATCCAAACTCTCGCAGCAATTCTCCCCAGGCGCGGTAATGGACGGGATCTGTGTTAGCCATGGTGCCATCCAGATCAAAGAGAAGTGCAATGAGTCTAATGGCAATCATTGTTTCAGGAGCTAATTCCGGTAGAGTGAGGGTGGTTTGCACAGGGATTTCCTTAACAATTCTTTAGCTAAAGTTAGCATTCTCCGTGGAATTTAGCTGCATTTGGGAAAACTAATTAGGAAACAAGCAGCAGTGAACCCTAATTACCCCTACTTGACTTTTTCCATAACTGGATTGAAGCGGTACCTATTTTCTGTGGGTGGCAAATTTCAGACTGTCCCAAGCCCTTGCCGTTTGCCTGAATCCCCTGGGTTATTTTTGCTAAAGAACGATTTCAACTCTAGACTTGTTACAATTCAGCTTCTAAAGGAGTTGTTCCAATGAGCTATCTGCCCATCTTTCTGCTGACTGCAATGTCGGTTATGGCAGTCAGTTCTGCCAATGCCCAAGAAGCAAATTCCGCATCCGATCTCCCAATCCCTGGCCAAAGCAGTACTCTGGTGACCCAGCCTGTATCTGTAAATCAACCGGGGAAAACCTTTGAGCAAAAAGGGCAACCCTTAAACCCAAGTAAACTCAACGAGATCTCAGGTTCCATTTCTGGCAAACCGCAGCCACGGCCCAAGGAGCCCTCTATCATTCCTGATAGCGTCATTCCTGAAAGTTTGCTGCCAAAATGGGAACCTAAACCGATCGATCCACTCTCTGACTTCAAGGTTCCACCCTTAGATGGGGGGTTGCGCGTACCGATCAATTAAGGCTTCCTATTTCCCATTCTCTAAAACACGATCGTAGGCCTTTAGTAACAAGTCTGGATTCAGGGATGTGATCAGATACCCCACAAAAATGAGCGTGATAGAGGCAGCGGCGATCGGAATTGAAAGGGGCAAATAGATCTGATGGCGGGGATCGTTTTTGACCATGCGCCCGACTCGTTCAAAGAAAACCTGCATTTTGCCCCGGAATCCCGCGAGCGAATTCTGGGAAAGGTTTTGAGTCGAATCAGGTAAGTCTGGTAGGGGCGCAGTGGATGGCTGGGGTGCGATCGGGTTGTCTATAGACTTGGTCAATAGGCGATTTTGCCAGTAGTAGTCATGCCCAATGAGCAAAAAGCGCCAGAAGAAGTGAGAGATCCCATTGGGAGGCGCATGGGTTGCTCTCGCTTTGGGCTGTCTCCAAATCCGATGTCCCCGCTGCAGCAAATCGTAGGCGTGGATGGCACAGTTACCCCGATACAGGGGCAACTCAGTTGGAATTGGATTGTCCAGGAGAAACTGACGGCGGAAAGCCACATTGTTGAGGAAATATTGGGAGGTTGGCCGCAGGTCTTGCTCACCAGAATATTGGGGGAAAATATAGGTCAGCGCCATTGCGGTACCGTAGGGACCAACGCCCCGTGTTGTGGTTTCTCCGGCAACAATCTGAAGACTATTGTCTTGCGAGAACGTGGTGAGAATAGTCTTTAACCAGTTCGGTTCGTAAATGCAATCAGAGTCACAGTAAACAACAATTTCACCGGATGCCAGCTGTGCTCCCAGCATTTTTGCTTTGTAGTAACCCGTTGTCGGGGGAGCCGGATGAACCCTGATCCAGGGATACCGATCGCCCAACTGCTGCAGCAACCCCCCAGGAGCATCGCCGCTATCAATCAGCCATACCTCCTTCGCCTGTAGAGGGGAAACGTCCTGCATCACAAGAGATTCAAGGGAGTTAGACAAGCCTTCAATGTCAGCATTTGCCAGGTTTTCTGTTTCTAAAACGATGGAAAAACTTGGTAAGGTTGTCTTAAAGGCTGTCTTAATCGATTGCTCTGCTTGTTCCACTCGTCACTCCTATTAAATAATCAAGCGATTAGCTGTTATTGGCTGTTAACGATCCTGTCTCTGTTTGTGTTTCAATCCGTTTACATCTGACCCACCGACTTTTTCTGAGATAATTCCTGCCGGAATCCGGAAATGGCGAAAGATCAGGTGGCAGGATCGCCACCTTAGGCCCTCGATCGCCGTCTTCATACCTGTTCCCATTGTTAGATTCTTCTCCAGAATGTAACAATGGTGCATGGCAAAATCATAAAAGATAATATAACGGTTCTCACTTGTGTGAAATATCGGGGCTGGGTTCCCATTCAGGAGTTCCACGGTTTCTGAGACGTTCGACAAGAGCGACTCCTGGCGTGCTTGTTGAATGTTTCATCACCCCGTTGGCCAGAACCTTTCCCCTGGGAAGAGCTATAGAAAGTGTTTCAAGTGTGACCTTTAAATCGTTTTTAAATAGTTTTTAGGACAAGCCTTGAAACAGTTACGTCTGAACTATGAATTTGATCCTGTTTCTTTTGCGATCGTCCTGGCAAATGTTGGCGATCGCAGGCTTTACGGGTTTTTTGAGTGGAGTTAGCAGCGCTGGACTGATTGCCCTGATCAGTCATGCGATGAGTCAAAACTCAACGAATTCTCTTGCTTCTATCAGTTGGGCTTTTGTTGGGTTAGCGCTAATCTCATTGGTTACCAGCATCGTTTCCCAGATGATGC
>JBAUTA010000406.1:0-18193 GCA_049581985.1 Kovacikia sp. | reverse complement strand
CCTTTGCCTGGTCAAGCAGGACAGAAGCCGTAATAATTTCGACTTCCCGTCCACCTTTGCCTTCGGCTTCCTGGGGCAACCGCACGGCTCCACCGTGCTCAGTAATTAGCTTAGTTTCAGCAATGACGCCATCGGTTTCGACCTGATCACCATTTTTGACAATTGGCTCTGCGCCAGGGGGTAAGTTGTACACTTCCCCAGACAGAATCCAGAGCAACCCACCTCGTTGGGCAATGCGGGTTGTGTTGCCCTGCCGATCCTTCTTCTCTTCCGGTACCAGATCGGCAAATTGGACTGCCCCTGCCATATCAGAAGCCACATCCTTGGCAGCTTTTTCTGTGGTCTTCCGGGCCCGTCCAGTGAGGGGCACTTCCGCTAAAATTTGCCCTTCTTTGACCTTTTGATTATCCCGTACCAGGAGGGTGGCACCTTGGAGGACGGAGAAGGCTTGCTGCCGCCCATCCTTGTTGTCCAGGGTGATTTTGGAATTAGCATCAACGGACTCCACAACTAAGGCGTCTTCCCCGTGACGGGTCCGGTAGGGGCGGGTCCGTAACTTTTTGGGGAAGTGAATCGTGCCGTCAAAGTTTGCCCGTTCCTGCCGTGCCATTTCGCCAGTAAACACTCCACCCGTGTGGAAGGTCCGCATGGTGAGCTGAGTTCCAGGTTCCCCAATCGACTGGGCCGCAATAATTCCTACCGCTTCCCCAATGTCTACCATCTTGGCGTGGGCCAGACTCCAGCCATAGCAGTGTTGACAGACCGATCGCGTCGCTTCACAGGTAAGCGGCGATCGCACGAATACGTTTTCCACGCCAGCGGCAGCAAGGGCTTCGGCTAATTCATCTGAGATATCCTGGTTGCGGGTAGCCAGCACTTCTCCCGACGTAGGATGAACCACATCATGGGCCAGAACCCGACCCAGCAGCTTGGTCTTGAGCGGAATCAGGGTGCGATCGCCATCCTTCATGCTTTCCAGCGGAATTCCCCGCTGAGTTCCGCAATCGAGCTCCCGAATAATCACATCCTGAGAAACGTCTACCAGACGCCGAGTCAGGTAACCAGAGTCTGCCGTTCTCAGAGCCGTGTCCACCAGTCCCTTACGGGCACCGTAGGAGGAGATGATATACTCCGTCACGGTCAATCCTTCACGGAAATTGGTCTTAATCGGCATATCGATGATCTCACCCTGGGGATCGGCCATCAGCCCCCGCATCCCCACCAACTGCCGAACCTGGGAGATATTTCCCCGAGCTCCCGAAAATGCCATCATGTAGACGGAGTTGAGCGGGTTATTCGCCTTAAAGTTCCGTACAACTTCGTCTTTTAGCTCTTCACTGGTGCCGTTCCAGGTATCGATCGCTTTTTGAAAGCGCTCAACTTCCGTGATCTCCCCCCGACTGTAGCGTTCCTGGGTATCGCGGATAGTTTCCTCTGCGGCCTCAAGCAGCTTGCGCTTACTCGGAGGGATTTGTAAATCATCCACACTAATCGAGACTCCCGCCTTAGTCGCGTAGCGGAAGCCCAGATCCTTAATCATATCTGCCATTTGGGCTGTACGGGCAGTTCCATAGTTGGTAAATGCCCAGGAGATCAACCGGGTTAGCTGACCTTTATTAATCACCCGGTTACGAAAAATTGGTTGACTGTTCTGCTCTGCCATCGATTAACCCCGCCTCTACCGTGAATAGATTTCCGATTCAGATGGTAGATTTCAGATTGCAGTCCCAAATCGACAATCTAAAATCTACTATCCAAGGTCTCCGCCCTAAACTACGAGAGCATCCTGAATGGTTTTGTTGTAGATAATCCGTCCTGGTGTGGTCCGGATATATTGGGAAATTAACTGCCCTTCAGAGTCCCACCGTTGCCGACGGGAACGATAAATTTTGGTAACAACACCATCCGGGGAAGTTTGCTCCTCCAGAATTTCTGTATCCGCGACATCGGTTTCGACTTCGCCATCAAAGCGAACCCAGACATAGGAATGGAGTTCGACTTCTCTCTGCTCGTAGGCAATAATGGCATCATCCAGGTTAGAGAAGTAACGATGGTTTCCATCTGCCGCATCTGGATTTTCCGCGGTCAGATAGTAGCAACCAAGAACCATATCCTGGCTAGGGGTGATGATGGGGCGACCCGTCGCTGGAGATAGGATATTGTTCGATGCCAGCATCAGCAGCCTGGCTTCCGCCTGGGCTTCCAGGGAAAGGGGAACGTGAACCGCCATTTGGTCACCGTCGAAGTCAGCGTTAAAGGCAGGACAAACCAGCGGATGGAGCTGAATCGCCCGTCCTTCTACCAAAATGGGTTCAAATGCTTGAATCCCTAAACGGTGGAGGGTCGGTGCCCGGTTCAACATTACCGGGTGACCATCAATCACCTCTTCCAGCACATCCCAAACGGTCGGATCATTCCGCTGGATCAGTTTTTTAGCCGCTTTGATGTTGTTGACCAGACCTTGACGAATCAGCCGATGGATCACAAACGGCTGGAACAATTCGATCGCCATTTCCCTGGGCAACCCGCACTGATGAATTTTCAGTTTGGGCCCAACCACGATCACGGAACGTCCAGAATAGTCCACCCGCTTACCCAACAGGTTTTGGCGGAACCGACCCTGCTTCCCTTCAATAATGTCTGACAGAGATTTCAAGGGGCGATTATTGGCACCCACCACCGTGCGTCCCCGACGCCCATTGTCAATGAGCGCATCTACCGCTTCCTGCAGCATCCGCTTTTCATTACGGACGATGATTTCGGGAGCCAGGATTTCCTGCAACCGGGCTAACCGATTGTTGCGATTGATCACCCGGCGATACAGGTCATTCAAGTCAGAGGTAGCGAAGCGTCCACCATCTAGCTGCACCATGGGTCGTAGGTCAGGCGGAATCACCGGAATCACCGCCAAAACCATCCAGTCTGGTTTGGAGCCAGTTGCGATGAAATTGTCAATTACACGCAACCGCTTAATCAGCTTTGCCCGTTTCTGCCCCTTAGAGTTGGCAATCTCTTCCCGCAATTGTTCCGCTACTTTTTCCAGCTCGATATCTTGCAGCAGGCGTTGCAGTGCTTCGGCACCAATCCCCACCTCTACGTCTCGAAGTTGAGAATCTTCGCTGTAAAGCTGATCCTCAATCTCGATCCATTGATCTTCAGTCAGCAACTGCTTGTAGGTCAGCCCTTCAAAATTACCGGGATTCAGAACCACATAGGCATTAAAGTAAACAATCTGCTCCACATCCCGCAGGGGCATGTCTAGCAAAATTGCCATATAACTGGGGATTCCTTTGAGATACCAAACGTGGGCCACCGGGGCTGCTAGTTTGATATAGCCCATCCGATGTCGCCGCACGCGAGATTCCGTTACCTCTACGCCACAACGCTCACAAACAATACCGCGGTGACGTACCCGTTTGTATTTGCCACAGTGACATTCCCAGTCCTTCGCGGGACCAAAAATCCGTTCGCAAAACAAACCGTCCATCTCCGGCTTTAAAGTACGGTAATTAATCGTTTCTGGTTTAGTGACTTCACCCACAACCTGCCCATTGGGAAGGGTGCGCTCTCCCCATTGGCGAATTCGCTCTGGAGATGCCAGACCAATCTTCACATAGTCAAATCGCTGCTCTAGCTTTGGCATCGGGATCTATTCCTTTTATTTATCTACACGCATAGCAAAGGGAATGAGGGGAGTGGGGAATCGGGAAACGGGAGTGGGACAAACCTGGCACCCAACTCCCGCCTTCCTATTTCCTACCCCCTTGGCTATTCGTCACTTTCGTCCATCTCATCTCTAGAAATCGACTCATAGGTGGGTCTGGAGGGAGCGCGACGACTGTTAACGTCTGCCATCAGGTCAACCTCCGTATCTCGACTGGTGCCGTCTTCCCTGGTGTCGAGTTTGTGAACGGCAACGTCCAGACAAAGTGACTGCAACTCACGCATCAGCACCTTAAAGGATTCGGGGGTTCCCGGTCGGGGAATTGCCTTACCCTTGACGATCGCATTCAACGCCTCGTTCCGACCCTGCATATCATCGGATTTCACAGTCAGAAGTTCCTGGAGGGTATAAGCTGCGCCGAAGGCTTCCAGCGCCCACACTTCCATTTCCCCAAAGCGCTGACCACCCTGCTGAGCCTTACCTCCCAACGGTTGTTGCGTAACCAACGAGTAGGGACCCGTCGAACGGGCGTGAATCTTGTCGTCTACCAGGTGAACCAGTTTCAGCATATAAGCCTTGCCGACCGTCACAGGGCGATCGAAGGGTTCTCCCGTGCGCCCATCGTAAACCTGGATCTTGCCAGGATTGTCAGGGTTGAATAACCAATCACCTCTTTGCCCATCCGTTGCTTCCAGGGTTTCTTCCCGGGCTTCTTTGAGCTTGCTATGAACCGTTTCCCGGGACTTTTCTTCCCCGTGCATTTCATCGAAGGGGACGACCTTAAACCGCACATTCAGGTTTTGCCCTGCCCAGGCCAGCAAACACTCGTAGACCTGCCCCACATTCATCCGGGAAGGCACCCCCAGGGGATTTAGGACAATATCCACAGGCGTTCCATCGGGCAGATAGGGCATATCCTCAATGGGCAGAATCCGGGAGATGATGCCTTTGTTGCCATGGCGACCCGCCATCTTATCGCCCACCTGAATCTTGCGTTTCTGGGCCACATATACCCGCACTACCATGTTGGCACCGGGAGGCAATTCATCCCCCTGCTCACGGGTAAATACCCGTACATCCACAACCCGTCCCTTCTCACCATTGGGGACGCGCAGGGAGTTGTCCCGCACATCCCTGGCTTTCTCACCAAAGATAGCGCGCAGGAGCTTTTCTTCCGGTGGCTGATCAGATTCTCCCTTGGGAGTCACCTTGCCAACCAGGATATCTCCCGCATCAACCCAGGCACCAATCCGAATAATGCCCGTTTCATCCAGTTGGCGCAGCGCATCTTCGCCCACATTCGGAATTTCGCGGGTGATTTCCTCTGGTCCCAGCTTAGTCTGACGAGCTTCAATTTCGTACTTCTCAATGTGAATGGAGGTATAAACGTCTTCACTCACCAGGCGCTCGCTAATCAGGATGGCATCCTCATAGTTGTAGCCTTCCCAGGGCATGTAGGTGACCAGAATATTTTGCCCCAGGGCCAGTTCACCCTTCTCGGTTGCGGAGCCATCCGCCAGAATTTGACCGACGACCACCTTATCCCCGGCAAACACGATCGGCCGTTGGTTTAAGCAGGTGTCCTGGTTAGAACGCTGGTATTTCTGCAACTGATACTCGATCTCGCGCCCCTGAGCATCCCGGACTCGAATTTTATCCGCTGAAACATAGGTCACTTCACCGTTGGTTCGGCTCACGATCACCATGCCAGAGTCCCGTGCCGCCTGAACTTCTAATCCAGTTCCCACTAGAGGCCGTTCTGGACGCAACAGGGGAACCGCCTGCCGCTGCATGTTAGATCCCATCAGTGCCCGGTTGGCATCATCATGCTCCAGGAAAGGAATCAAAGAGGTGGCGACTGAAATGATCTGCACCGGGGAAACCGCCACATAGTCAACCTGATCGGGGGTCGTCGTGGTCCACTCCTGCCGATAACGAACCGGAACCTGCTCACCCAAAATCTTCCCATCCTGATCCAGAGAAACGTCTCCGGGGGCTGCCCGCAAATCGTCTTCTTCATCAGCGGTCATATAGATCGGGGGCACATCTCGCCGCACCCGTCCATTTTCGACCCGATGAAAGGGAGTTTCAATAAAGCCATAAGCATTGACGCGGGCATGGGTTGCCAGCGAACCAATCAAACCCGCATTCGGACCTTCCGGTGTTTCAATTGGGCAAATCCGTCCGTAGTGGGAGGGATGAATATCCCGAACCGCAAAGCCAGCCCGTTCCCGTGTTAGACCACCGGGGCCAAGCGCACTTAGACGACGTTTGTGGGTCAACTCCGCGAGGGGGTTGGTTTGATCCATGAACTGGGAAAGCTGGGAAGAGCCAAAGAACTCTTTGATGGCAGCGACCAGGGGTTTGGGGTTGACCAGGGAAGCCGGTGTTAGGGAATCGGCATCGGAGACGGTCATCCGTTCCCGAATAATCCGCTCTAGCCGATTCAGACCGACCCGGACCTGATTTTGCAGCAGCTCACCCACCGATCGCACCCGACGGTTGCCCAAATGGTCAATGTCATCAATGCTACCGATGTCAAACTCTAGATTGATCAAATAGTCGATCGCCGCCAAAATATCCTGCGGTGTCAGCACCCGGATGGCTTCGGGAACGTTAAGACGCAGCTTTTTGTTTAACTTATAACGCCCGACCTTACCCAGGTCATACCGCTTGGGATCAAAGAAGCGGGAGTCTAATAACTGTTGCCCACCCGATACGGTCGGCGGTTCACCAGGACGTAGCTTACGATAAAGCTCCATCAACGCTTCTTCTTCACCAAACTGCCCTTCCTTCTCGATCGTCTTTTGGAAGTATTCGGGGTGGCGCAGGGCATCAAAAATTTCCCCATCGGTCAGACCCAACGCTTTCAGTAAAACCTGAGCCGACAACTTGCGGGTTTTATCGATCCGAACCCAGACCAGGTCATTTTTGTCGGTTTCAAACTTGAGCCAGGCACCCCGGTTGGGAATCAGGCTGGCGTTGTAGGTGCGACGTCCGTTTTTATCCGTTTCGGATTTGTAGTACACCCCAGGACTACGTACAATCTGGTTGACGATGACCCGCTCTGCCCCGTTGATAATGAAGGTTCCCCGATCGGTCATGAGGGGTAGATCGCCGATAAAAACCTCTTGCTCCTTAATTTCGCCCGTTTCCTTATTCACCAACCGGGTCGGTACGTACATCTGCACAGCGTAGGTGCTGTCCCGACGCTTTGCTTCATCGACATCGTATTTGGGACGCTTCAACTTGAAGTCTTTCCCCAAAAAATGAAGCTCTAGCTTGCCCGTGTAGTCGGTAATAGGCGAGAAACTATCCAGCTCCTCGATCAGCCCCTCCTCAAGAAACCAACGGAAACTCGCCCGCTGAATCTCAACCAGGTCTGGTAAAGTAAAGACGGGTGCGTTGTAAGTCTGCTCAGTCATGCGTCTCCTTCAGAAGGTTCACGCCCAGCGCGAATCCCAGATTTTATAGAGTTTGTACGAATAAGTCAATACAAAATTCCTGGATTCTAGTCAGAACCCAAGTAGGCGTTTATTCAGTTAAGTAGGCAGTTGGCAGTCCAGGGCTAGTCTCCACTCAATCAGTAATGATCCTTACATCAACAATTACATCAACAAACTTAATCACCCAGCGTGCAACCCAGTGACCGGAGATCGTTTAGGGTCTTATTAGGGTTGTAACCATATACCACGATTCGGGGTGAATTGACATTTTTCGTAGAAAGCTTGAGGCATCCAGGGGGACTGTTCATCGGTTATGGACGTTCCTTTCTATTATGGCGTAAGAAAACTTAATTTTGGGTCAATGATTAGCAAAAAAAAGAATATCAGTCAAGCGCTATTCACGAATACGGGTGATTCAGGAACGGGCAGCTTGAAAAGCTGATAGGCATTGCGGGTCGTTTGCGCCGCCAATTCGTCTACGGAAACGTTGCGTAACCGGGCAAGCTGTTGGGCCACATACTGAACATAGGCAGGCTCGTTTCGTTTTTCACCCCGCTTAGGAACAGGAGAAAGAAAGGGACAGTCGGTTTCAATTAACAACCGATCGGTCGGAACCATTTGCGCCGATGCCTGCACCTGAGTCGCATTCTTAAAAGTGACGATGCCGCTGAAACTGATGTAGAAACCCAGATCGAGAAACCATTGAGTTTCCTCCGGCATCCCTCCCCAACAGTGCATCACTCCCGGTACAGATCCCTGCTGCTGCCAGATTTGACGCAGCAATTCTGCCATGGAAGCCGCCGCATCGCGGCAGTGAATAATCACTGGCAAACCCAACTGGCGAGCAATCGCCAGTTGAGCCGCAAATGCTTGCTTTTGCTGTTCCTGATTGCTCGCCTTGAAGAAGTCTAAGCCCGTTTCTCCAATCGCTACTACCCGTGAATCGGATTGAGCCAATTTTTGGATCTCATCCTTAGAATCTGCCCTCCAATGCTCCTCCACATCCAGGGGATGTAAACCAACGGCAAAGGACAGTTCCGGAAAACGATCCGCCAAGGACTGAATTTGAGCAAATTCACCCGGTTCAACACAAGAATGCACCAGACGAACCACACCAGCACTACGCCAGCGCTGAGCAATCACGTCCAGATCAGGCTGGAAATCTCTAAAGTTGATATGAACGTGGGTATCTATCAACTGCATGGACATAGGAATTAGGAAATAAGGACTAGGGGCTAGAAAATTTAGCCAGATGCCTGATACCTAATTCTTTAAGACGCAACAACCGAATCAGGACGGTCATACTTTTTGAATGCATGGGCTAACCGGGATTTCTTACGAGCACCCGTATTTGGATGCAGCGCACCCCGCTTGATTGCCTTGTCAATTTTGCTATACGCAGATGCCAGACTGAGCTGAACTTCTTGCAACTGCTCAGATCCAGGATTGGCAGCATAACGATTTACTGCTGCCAAATATTTCTTCGACAGCGTTTTTACCGCTGACTTGTAACTTTTGTTCCGTAATCGGTTGCGCTCAGCGATTTCAACTCGCTTAATGGCAGACTTAATATTAGCCACAGTAACTCTCGAAAACTCTATCTGTTGAACTCTGCTTCTGTCGAACTCTAGTCTATCTGATCTATTGAACCCTGTCGGACAAACATTCAGGATGCCAGATAAATTACTATAGCATCTATGTTAGAAGATTGCGTGATCCCCTAAAAATACAGGTTAAGCTAGAGTAACGAGTACAGGTGCATCTGACATTAACGATGTCGAGATAGACTTTAGAATTCTGTACTCGACCAGGCAACTCCTAAGACTGGCATTCCTACTCCATGCTGCGAATCATTACTCAGCGATCTGAGGCACGAACGGAACTGCGACGGATCTGCGATCGTACCCATGATGATCAGGTCGTTCATAAAGAGGCCACGGTGCGGGAAGTGCTACAGGCGGTTAAGCGCCAGGGGGATCGGGCCCTTCTGCACTACACCTCCGAATTCGATCAACTGGATCTAAAACTTGAAGAGTTGCGGGTCAGCGGCTCAGAACTGGATGCTGCCTATCAGCAGGTTTCCAAGGACCTGCTGGATGCAATTCGACTGGCCTGCCGCCAGATTGAAGCCTTTCACCGACAGCGCGTGCCCAAAAGCTGGGTTCACTTCGCTGAAGATGAGGTCGTGTTGGGGAAACGATATACTCCCATCGATCGGGCGGGTCTTTATATTCCGGGAGGTCAGGCAGCCTATCCCAGCACTGTTTTGATGAATGCGGTACCAGCCAAGGTGGCTGGTGTTCCCCGGATTGTGATGGTTACCCCACCGGGAAGTGATAAGGGAATCAATGCGGCGGTTTTAGTCGCGGCTCAAGAAGCAGGTGTGGAAGAAATTTATCGCGTGGGTGGGGCACAGGCGATCGGAGCCCTTGCCTACGGCACCGAAACCGTCCCCAAAGTGGATGTGATTACGGGACCGGGAAATATTTATGTCACCCTGGCTAAAAAGCTGGTGTATGGCACGGTGGGGATCGACTCCCTGGCAGGCCCTTCGGAAGTTTTGATTATTGCCGATAAGGCTGCGAATCCTTCCCATGTCGCTGCTGATATGCTGGCGCAGGCAGAACACGACCAGATGGCAGCCGCTATCCTATTAACGGATGATTCGGTTCTGGCGCGGAAGGTACTGGAAGAGGTCGAACGGCAACTGATCGATCATCCCCGTCGCCTCCTGACGGAAAAGGCGATCGCCCATTACGGCCTGATTGTGGTAGTGGAATCGCTGGAGGTGGCAGCGGGACTTTCCAATGAGTTTGCCCCCGAACATTTAGAGCTGGAAATCGAAGACCCCTGGGGACTGATAGACAAAATTCGTCACGCTGGGGCGATTTTCCTTGGCAACTCAACCCCGGAAGCCGTCGGAGACTACCTGGCGGGTCCAAATCACACCCTTCCCACCTCGGGAGCAGCCCGTTATGCCTCTGCTTTGGGAGTAGAAACCTTCCTTAAGCATTCCAGCCTGATTCAATATTCACCCACTGCCCTCCAAAAAGTAGCCGGGGCGATCGATGTGCTGGCGACGGCGGAAGGGCTTCCTTCCCATGCGGCTTCTGTACGGCTACGGGTGCGGGGGAATTTGAACCCGGATGCCTGATACTCCAAAATTTTGAGCCCTGGTGATCCGTTAGATAGGTTTTGAGAATGTTCCCTCCTCAAAACCTATCTAACCGTGTTTGCCTACTCTACTGATTGGGCAGGGAGTTTTTGAAACTGCGGGAGCCTCGGTAGCCGGAAGCAGTGGCCAACTCTTCTAAAGATTGAGTACCTACCAAGGTTTGCCCTTTAATCTTCCAGGTCGGGTAACCCTCAATTCCAGCGGTTCTGCAAAGATCGGGACGGGCATTCTTCCCCCCATCTGCACACTCAACGTAGGGAACTTGCAGCGCTGCTACCCGACCGAATACCGCCATTTGTTCATGACAGTGGGGACACCAGTAAGCTCCGTACATTTTAGCTCCGATACTCTTCAGATGACGGGCCAGTGCCAGTTCTGCCGGACCAGAGGTGGTCGTAATTGCGGGACCAGTTTTACCAGCTTGGGCGATCGTAGGCGCTTGATCACCCTCCGCCTTGCCCGTCTGCGCAGCCGGATTGGGAATAGCCCCAGAGTAAGCAGTCTGGGTAGAAATGATCCAACCTGCTCCAGCTGAAACAACAGAAACGCCCACAACCTGAAACCACTTCATTTATTTCCTCCCAAATACCAAAATCTTCTACGGGTTAAGACCACAATTCCGCTAACTTTGTTGCGCAAGAAACTGTTTGAGTCGAAGCAGGCTGAGCGATTGCCCAAGATTAAGGGGCAGGAGAGAAATTCCCTCCAGGCGAGATTGCACCCAGCCATCTCCCCAATACCACTCCTGAAAGCCATCAACCCCCTTACTCAGGAGTAATCTCAAGCAGTTTGACTCGACGCGATCGACCTGATGCTGAATTGGCACCGGACCTAACCAACTCGTATAAGTTAATCCTGCTTGTAACTGTTGCGGTAGCCCCCGCTCAAGCCGAATCGGAGCCACCCACTGTTGAAGTTTAACAGGACAGATTAAACTTTCCCTCAAAGCCTGTTCCGAAGCGGCAATCTCAATTCGCAGACTACTTTGTTGAAAGGTACCGAACATAGAGAAGCCTGGGAGAATTACCTTTCTAGTATGCCAGAGGGAGAAGGGAGGTGGAAAAGGTGAAGGGCGAATGGGGCAAGGCAACGCCCCCACCCCCCTTTAATCCTCTGTCCTAATCAAACTGGCGATCGCTATAGAATAGAGATGGTGTATTAAGAAACGTAAGGTTTTTGCATGGCTGACCAGCTAGTTCGAGCAACTGCAGCAGAGGGTGGCATCCGCGCTGTCGGGGCGATCACAACCCATCTAACAGAGGAAGCCAGACAACGTCACAAGCTTTCCTATGTTGCAACGGCTGCCCTCGGTCGAACGATGTCGGCTGGGCTTTTGCTTGCCTCTAATATGAAACATCCGCGATCGCGGGTCAGTATTCGCATCCAGGGAGATGGTCCCCTGGGCCGGGTGATTGTGGATGCGGGATTGGACGGAACAGTAAGAGGTTACGTCGATCGTCCTGAGGTCGAGTTACCAACCAACGCCAGGGGCAAACTAGATGTGGGCACAGCCGTTGGGCGTTTGGGCTATGTCTACGTTTTGCGGGATGTGGGCAGTGACTTTCCCTATACCAGCACGGTTGAGTTAGTCTCTGGTGAGATTGGGGAAGATATTACCCATTACCTGGCCCATTCTGAGCAAACGCCTTCCGCTCTGATCTTGGGTGAATCAGTGGATACCCACGGAGTCATCGCTTCCGGGGGAATGTTGATTCAGGTAATGCCGAAAGCTGCGAGAGATGATGCTCTAGTGGAAACCCTGGAGTCAAGAGTCGCCTCCCTTTCGGGCTTTACCCCGCTGTTGCAGGCGGGTAAACAGTTGCCGGATATTCTCGAGCAATTGTTAGGAGATATGGGTTTAGAAATCCTGCCTGAGGCCCAGAAATTGCAGTTTCATTGCAGTTGTTCCTACCCCCGTGCGCTAAGGGCCCTGAAATTATTTAGCATCCCTGAGCTGGAGGATATGATTACTGAAGATCAGGGGGCAGAAGCCATCTGTGATTTTTGTGGGAATGTCTACAAAGCAGGGGTGGATGATCTGCATCAGTTGATTGGCGATTTGCAGGCGGAAGCCTCTAGCTAAATAAGGTACGGAGGACTCAACGCTGAGTGGCTTATTGCTGTTTCCCTGCTTGCCTTTGCGTCCTCTTTTTCCCCTTCCTCTTTTTCCCCTTCCTCTCTTTACCACCGCAGCGCTGAATTAAAGACAACCCGATCGAGATTTTGAGCTATAGCCGTAGCCCTATGGGTTAGGACGGGATGCAGGGGTGACCCCCCTAGTTCGGGGCAACGCCCCACTTCCCCTTTAATCCTCTGTTCGCATCAAACGGGCAATCGTTATATTACAGAGTGGCGATCGGGAATATTGGCAGCCATTCCCGATTCGTCTTGCCCGATTCGTTTTGTCAGACATAAACTGTCCTTTCCACCAGGTGGGATAATCAGAATCGTAGGGACGCCTCAAATAGAATTGAAACCCTCTTCAGACTGATCTTTGGCTGTCAAGCAGAATTGAGTGTAGAAATTAAGGAGTCAACGTTGATCACAAGTAGCTTTAAAACGACCAAATCAGAAGAAATTTTTGCCGCCGCCCAAAAATTGATGCCCGGAGGCGTTAGTTCCCCAGTGCGGGCCTTCAAGTCGGTGGGAGGGCAGCCGATCGTCTTCGATCGGGTGAATGGTGCTTATATCTGGGATGTGGACGGCAACCAATACATTGACTATGTGGGCACCTGGGGTCCTGCCATTTGCGGTCATGCCCATCCCAACGTGATTAAAGCGCTCCATGAGGCACTGGAGAAAGGCACGAGCTTTGGGGCACCCTCTTTCCAAGAAAATATTCTGGCTGAAATGGTGATTGATGCCGTTCCCAGTGTTGAAATGGTCCGCTTCGTCAATTCGGGAACGGAAGCCTGCATGTCGGTGTTGCGGTTGATGCGTGCCTTCACCGGACGGGAGAAGATCATTAAGTTTGAAGGTTGCTATCACGGCCATGCCGATATGTTTTTGGTAAAAGCAGGATCGGGTGTGGCAACCCTGGGTCTGCCTGACTCCCCCGGAGTACCAAAATCAACCACCAGCACGACGCTGACCGCTCCTTTCAATAATTTAGAAGCAGTCCAGGCTTTGTTTGAACAAAATCCTGGTGAAATTGCTGGCGTAATTCTGGAACCCGTGGTTGGCAATGCTGGCTTTATTCCGCCTGATGGAGGGTTTCTGGCAGGGCTGCGAGAAATTACCCGTGAGCATGAGGCGCTCTTGGTTTTTGATGAAGTGATGACGGGCTTCCGTATTGCCTATGGGGGTGCCCAACAGAAATTTGGGATTACGCCCGACTTGACGACTTTGGGTAAAGTGATTGGCGGTGGTTTGCCCGTTGGGGCTTACGGTGGGCGCAAGGATATTATGCAAATGGTGGCTCCTGCTGGATCGATGTATCAGGCGGGGACGCTTTCTGGGAATCCGCTGGCAATGACCGCTGGGATCAAGACGCTGGAGATTCTGCGGCAACCGGGAACCTACGAGCAACTCGATCGCATCACCAAACGCCTAGCCGATGGCTTGCTACAAGCTGCGAAAGAAACCGGACACGCTGCCTGTGGGGGACAAATCAGTGGGATGTTTGGGCTGTTTTTTGCGGCAGGTCCAGTTCACAACTACGAAGACGCCAAAGCCTCTGACCTGGGTAAATTTAGCCGCTTCCATCGCGGCATGTTGGAACGGGGGGTCTACCTGGCTCCCTCCCAGTTTGAGGCGGGCTTTACGTCTCTAGCCCATACGGATGCAGATATCGATCGCACCCTGGAAGCCGCTCGTGAGGTGATGGCGGGTTTATAGACAGCTAAAATCCGTTGCAGGCAAGAATAAATGGTTAAAAGGTGGGTAACGCCCACCTTTTAATTTTAGGGCGGGCTTTAAGAGAGACTTTCAAATCACACCCAATTTAAATAGTGAACAGGGCAGATTGGGGACGGGGTGCAGGGGGTGGAACCTCTGGCTGGGGGCGAAACCCCCACACCCCTATCTGCAACCTTCATTTTTTAAATTGGTATCACTTTTCGGGCTGTCAGATTTTTTCCTTTCACTCCTTACTCCTGCAAACTATAAGATTCCTCTAATAGAAGGTTCAAAGCCGTTTTCATTTCCATTGGGGTGGTAGTGGTGGTGCCAAACTGGCGCACGACAATGCTGGCAGCGAGGTTGCCCAAAACGGCTGCTTCCCAGGGGGAGGCTCCCGCTACCAGCGCCAGGGTTAGGGCGGCTGCAACGGTATCGCCTGCGCCTGTGACATCAAAAACGTCGGTGCGGTTAAAGGCAGGTATGTGGAGGATGCTGCCGTCGCGATCGAACAAGCTCATCCCTTCTTCCCCCCGGGTAATCAGGATCTGCTGCGCCTGGGTTAATTCCAGCAAATCTTTTCCAGCACGATGAAGCCATGAGGCATCCATCGCTTCTCCCGATAGATTGCCCAAAGGATAGCCGACGGCCCGTTCTGCCTCGGGTAAGTTGGGGGTAAAAAGGGTTGCCCCGGTATAGCGATCGAGTCCGTTCTGGGCATCCACAATACTGCGGGGATGGGACAGAGCCGCTTTGATGACTGGTTCGGTCAGCGTGCCATCGCTGTAATCGGAACAGAGGATCGCATCCACACTCCCAACCTGCTGTCGAATATACGCTGCCAGTTGGAGTTGAAGTTCCAGGCGGGGCTGGTCATCGGATTTGCGATCGACGCGCACGATTTGCTGCGTCACCGACTGGCGAGAATGCCCAGAAATTCGGGTTTTGGTGACAGTCGGACGATCGCCATCCTCCAGAATTCCACTGGTATCGATCCCCTCTGCCTCAAAAATTTGCCGCAGTGCCCGCCCCTGCTCATCCTTGCCCACCAGCCCGACAGCCTTGACCTGTGCCCCTAATTTTGCCAGATTGTAAACTGCGTTGGCTCCCCCACCAGGAACCTGACGGGTGCCCTCGTGACGAATAATTAATACCGGAGCCTCGCGGGAAATGCGTTCTACCTGCCCCGTCAGAAACTCATCCAGACCCAAATCACCGATCACCAGGACACGCGAGTGCTGGAATCGATCCAGGCAGTCCAGTAGTCGTTCAGTCGAAGCAATCAGGCGATCGGCAAAGAAATGAGTGGAAACCATGGGACTCAAGCTGTGAAGCACTAATACGGTAAACCGATTATTGCTCAGCCTTGCCATCCATGAACTGAACCCGATAGGTATAGACTTTAAGAATTCCCGTGGCTTCAATTTTAGATTCAACCTGTTTCAACGTATCTTTGACGGCCTGATCCAGGTCTTTATCACCAGTCGGAGTCATTAACGGCGAACCCACGACTTTTCCATCTGGATTCACAGCTAAAATCAGAGCTGCCACCCGTGAAGCTTTTTCGGGACATCCCCCAGAAGGACATTGAATTCGGATCTCACGCGGCTTTTGAATAGAACCAGATAGGGTTTCCACAGGAATGTTTGCCGTTTGAGCAGTTTTATTCAACCATTCCTGAAATTGCTTAGTTGCTTCTGATTGGGTTGCGGCACCTTCTGATGGCTGTTCTCGCTCCCGCCGAATTTTCTCCTGTTGCTCTCTCAGGGCAATAATTGCTTTCTCAGGCAGTTTCTCAGGTCGGGTTGAAGCAGCGGAGGGTGTAGGCGAGGGAGTGGACGTGTCAGGTTTCTTGGCACCATCTGCGGCTGAAGAGGGTTTAACAGAAGGCGTGGGTGTTGGTTTGGGCAAAGTTATGCCTGAATTGCGCTGCGGACTATCCACAATCGGAATATTCAGGTTGGGAAAAAGCGGCACTGGAGCCGGGGGAAGTATCGGGAAATTATAGAAGGAATCATCCAATATGGACGGCGGAGACTTGGCAATCGGAGTTTTAGAGGATTGAGTTGGCAGCTTCGTCTGGTTTGAAATCGGTGGTAAGTTCACCTGAGGATTGGCAAGCTCCGGGATACGGGCCTGATCTGCGGGACTGAGTTCTATGACTTTCACCGACTCTGGAGTTGATTCCGGCGACTGGGCTGGGGGCAGCATCGGTAGAATCGCCCAGAGTAAACCGTGAACTCCTAAAGAAGCCAGGACTGCCAATGAAAAAGGTTGACGGAGTATTTCCAGTGCTTTATCCAGATTTTCTTGACGCAGCAAATCTGACGGACCTTTGGGCAAAGATGACTGGGACATGGCAAATCAATCTAATCGTGGAGTTTGAGCGATCGCAGTTGAGGAAACACCCTGCTCAATATTAGCGCTGTCGTTTTGCATATTAGCGACTATGCTGACAGTTTAATGCGTGACGGGGTGGCGGATGCGGGTGGTGAAGGTACTGCTATTCCCAAACAGAAAGAACTGGGTAAGTCTTAGAGTAGAGAAAACGTTATTTTTTGTAACTTGAAGCCACCATGGTTCTACCGATCATCATTTTGCCAGGGTATCTGGCGGGTGCAGGGGAATATCGCGACTTAGAGATGACCCTGAAAAATTCAGGCTTTCCAGCAGCGATCGTCCCCATTCGCTGGCAAGACTGGATTCCAACCCTGGGTGGAAGGTCTGTAACCCCCATTCTGCGCCAGTTAGATCTAGCAGTAAAACAGATGTTGCAGTCGTCTGGAGCTTCCCGAATTAATCTGATTGGGCACTCGGCAGGGGGATGGTTAGCGCGGATTTATCTGGGAGAAAAGCCCTACTGCATTCACCCTGGCGATACTGGGGAATGCCTCTGGCACGCCCGCCCCTACGTTTCGACCCTGGTGACCTTAGGAACCCCCCATGTCAGTCTGGAGCGCTGGACGCGTAAGAATTTGGACTTCGTGAATCTCAGCTATCCGGGGGCATTTTATCCCGATGTGCGGTATCTCTGTGTCGCCGGAAAATCTATTTATGGCGATCGTTGGAAAAGTTGGCTGGCCTACAGTAGCTACAACCTCACCTGCGGACGCGGCGATTGTTGGGGAGACGGCATCACCCCCATTGCAGCAGCCCATCTGGAAGGAGCCGAAAATTTAGTCATCGAAGGAGCCAAACATTCCCCTAGAGGTGGTCGTCTCTGGTATGGCTCACCTGGTTTAATTGACTCCTGGCTACAGTATCTTCAGAAGGAGTGAAGGGAGACGGAGGGAGAGGAAGGGAGGAGATTGCTGCCAATCACTAATGACCTTAGGTTTCAACTTTCTGTCATACATCAGGTACTACCATGCCCCATCTATTTGAGCCTTTTACTCAACGCAGCGTGACCCTACGCAATCGGATTGCGGTTTCACCCATGTGTCAATACTCCAGTTCCGATGGCTACGCAAACGACTGGCATCTGGTGCATCTGGTTAGCCGGGCTGTGGGGGGAGCCGGGTTAGTCTTTACTGAAGCAACAGCAGTAGAGCCGCGTGGGCGAATTAGTCCTGATGATTTGGGAATCTGGCTTGATGGACATATTGAGCCGCTGGCCAAGATTGTGGAACTGATTCATGGTCATGGAGCGGTTTCAGGGATTCAATTGGCCCATGCTGGCAGAAAATCCAGTATGGCTGCCCCCTTTCAGGGGAGTAAAATGATTCCCGCAGATCAGGGCGGCTGGCGTCCCGTTGCTCCTAGCCCGATTCCGTTTAGCCCTAACTATCCTGTTCCGGAAGCTTTGACAATTGAGGAAATTCAGCAAATTACAGAAGCGTTTGTGCGGGCCACCCAGCGATCGCTCGCCGCAGGCTTCAAAGTCATAGAAATCCATGCAGCCCACGGGTATTTATTACATGAATTTCTTTCTCCCCTCAGCAATCGTCGGCAGGATCAATACGGCGGTAGCTTTGAAAACCGCACCCGCCTGTTACGGGAGGTTGTGCAAGCGGTACGCAATCTTTTGCCTCCTGACAATCCACTTTGGGTAAGGATCTCAGCTACAGACTG
>JBAUTA010000405.1:0-9097 GCA_049581985.1 Kovacikia sp. | reverse complement strand
GGGTTTTCGAAGTTTGCGATCGCCTGCTTGGCGGTTTCAATCAACTGACACCAGGCATACAGGTCAAACTGCTGCCCAATGCTGCCCAAATTGCTGCAAATTTCCTGGAGTTGCTGGCGACCAACCGGATCAAAATCTGGCTTTCTGAATAGCTGTAGCATCTCCCGCAGTTGAGTTGGAACTTCGCTACCAAAGCTTTGGGTCAGGGCGCTACCTACCTGGGACAACGCAGGCGGAACTGCCTGAAAATCAGACTCCGAGAAAAAGCCTGAAGTAATCGGCTGTCTGCCCTCTGTTTGCTGAACCAGGACATTCAAATGTTGCTCCAGTTCGACAAACGCTGGTTCAACTTTAGCGACCGTGGCATTCGCCGTTTCCTCCGTCAGCCCAAAGGGTCCCTGAAGTTGGTTTAATAGCTCCTGAAGAGAGTCAAAGGTTCGCAGGAAGAGAGATTCCAACTTTTGGTCAACCCTCACCTGCGCCTCTTTCAAAATTTTGAAGAAGTCTTCCAGGCGATGGGAAACATGCTGAATGCTGGTCAGGCCTAGCATCGCAGCTCCACCTTTGACCGAGTGAGCTGCCCGGAACAGTTCGTTTGCCATTTCCGGGTCTTCGATCGTGCTTTGCAAATTCAGCAGGCCGCGCTCGATCGTGTTGAGGTGGTCTTTTGCCTCCTCAATGAAGTAACCCATGATTCGCTGTTGCTGTTCAGGCTGCATGGTAGTATCCCATCCCTTTGGAAAATATGATTGCGACTGACAACATCCTTGAGATCAGACGTCAGGTGCCAGGTTTCAAAAATTCAAACCACTCCTCCACCCCTTACCCTTTACCCCTCGCCCGACTGCCTATTTCCGTTCGATCGTTTCTACCCGGAACCGCTCCACAGAGGTTAATAGATCCCGCGCCACCCCTACCAGATTTTGCAGCGATGCGGACACCCGCTGTGCTTCTTGAGAGGTTTCCTGGGCGGTCAATTCAACCGACTGCATGACCTGCGCCACTGCCCGTGAGGTTTCAGTTTGCTCGACCGTATCCGCTGTAATGGAACGCACCAGGACATCAATCCGATTGGATACCTGAATGATATCCTCCAGCGATCGCTTCGCCTGTTCCGCCAGACGGGTACCCTCAATCACCTGCTGGGTCCCTTCTTCCATCGCAGTCATGACTGACCCTGTTTCACCCTGAATTTGCAACACAATTTGTTCAATTTCCTTCGAGGCCTTAGCTGCCCGGTCTGCCAACTGACGCACCTCATCTGCAACGATGGCAAAACCGCGCCCCGCTTCCCCCGCCCGTGCTGCTTCAATACTAGCGTTCAATGCCAATAAATTGGTTCGGGACGCAATTTGAGAAATCAACGCCACAATCTTGGAAATCTCCTGGGAGGACTCCGCCAGACGTTTCACCTTGCGCGTCGTTTCAGCCACCGTTTCGCGAATTTCCAGAATCCCAGCCACGGTACGTTCCACCGCTTCCCCACCCTTCAGCGCGGTTGCCGATGCGGAGCGGGCGACTTCCTCTGCTTCACGGGCACTTTCTGCCACCCGTTGAATCGATTCGGTCATTACCTGCACCGAGTTGAGGGTTACGGCTAATTCTTCGGCCTGCCGCAAAGCATCCGATGACAAACTGCGGGCAAACATTTCATTGTCAGTAGACCCTTTACTCACCTGACGGGCAGCGACCTTTACCTGCTGCACAATTTCTCGCAGGTTTTGAATCGTCAGGTTGAAGGAGTCGGCAACGGCTCCTAGCACGTCTGCGGTCACTTCTGCCTGAACCGTCAGATCACCTCGGGCCGCACCTTCCACGTCGTCCAGCAGGCGGATTACCTGACGTTGCAGGTCTTCTTTTGCCTGCTCCTGCTCCTCTGCTTTTCGCTGAGCTTCGCTAGTCGTGGTCAGAATCACCCGCGCCATCTGATTAAAGCCCGTTGACAGTTGCCCAAACTCGTCTTCGGTATAGACGGTAGCGCGGGCGTTGAGATTCCCCTGAGAGACGGAATTAAACTGAGCTTGCAAATTATCAGTGGAGCGTTTAATCTTCTTCGCTATAAACTGACCGATCGCAAAGGCGGAAAGCCCACCGGAAAGCCCACCAACCACTGCCATGGTCAACCCGGCCAGGCGTAGTTTAGTAATCAGATTATCCGATGCGGATCGGTCAACCAGTTGCTTTTGCTCAGGCGATAGCCTTTCCAGACCAGGGGCGTTGCTGACTGAAACACCCGTTGCACCCACGGAAGATAAGAAGCTGACAATCGCCACCGCTGCCGCTGAAAAAATACCAGCCGCAATCGCGGCATAAAGTTGTTTCCGCTCAACGGGCGCATTCTCTAAAAAGGCAAGTGATCCCTGCTCAACCGTTGGAGTTGTTTCCGCCGCTGGTTGATCTATCTGGGTAAAGCTGGGAACCTGATCAGAAGTCCCAGAGATGCTAAACACCTCCTCGTCCCGGATGATGCCTCGACTGTTGCTGTCATTCAGACTAAGAGACTCTGAATCCGAAAACCCTTTATCGGCAATCGCAGCGCTTCCAACTCCACTATTGGACAGATTAAAACCTGATCCGACAGCAGGGCTGGTAAATCCAGCGGAATTCTCCGAAAGGTCAAAGTCTGACAGGTTGCCTAAATCGTCGAACTCATCAAACTCGTCCAGGAAATCAGCACTGCTCTGCTCCAGACTGCCCAGGCCAAGGCCAGCACCCGATTGAGAACCGTAAAAAGAATCATTTGACGTGCCCAAATCGGCATAGGTAGGAGAATCAAATTGATTATGAGTGGGGGAATCAAACTGATTATCCGTAGGCAACAGACCAAAATCTTGCTCCGGTGCATCATACATGCCTGTGCCGCCCATAAACAGAGTCTCTTCTTCCCCCCTAGAACTGGGTTTACTCTGATACGGGTGAGAGGGTTGGGAGGGCTGATCCGCGGGCGCACTCTCGTCCTCAAAGGAATAGGAGGGGAACTGGGTCTCCGCGGCCTCCGACAGATCCAACGGCGCAAAGGCATCGTCAAAGTCATTGAGCGCCGAGGAAAACTCATCACTGCCTGATTCCGCACCCGTGCCATAGGCGGAGGGGGAACGATCGTCGGCCAATGAGAAATCTGGCGGCTCCTCCAGGGGCGACTGGAACAACCCCTCATCCTCCAGCGTGTCAGGCAAAGCCTGATCTAACGCAAAGGGGTCAGCAAAGGCATCATCATCTTCAGAACTAAAATGATTGGAGAAGTTGCCGTTTTCCGGGGAATTATCCAATCGACTGGATGAATCCAAAGCTTGCCCGTAATCTGCTTCTGGCGGATTGTCAAAATTCAGATCGTCAAAGTTAAAGTCATCCTCCCCTAAACCCAGACTCTCACTATTCTGCCAGGTTGTTGGCGCGTGATCTGCGGAGTGCTCGTGCTCCGCCAGATCCTCTGCAGGAGCGGACGAACCCGACTCAAACTGACCGATATATGCCAATCCTTCGTTGGCATAGCCCGTAAAATCTTCGTTTGAAGTGAGGGTCAACACGGAGTTGTACTGCTCCCTGGCAACATCATACTGCTGCAAACCGTAGCAGTAGATATGTCCCCGCAGCAGAGAAACGCTTGGATCATCGGGAAACGCTTTTACCAGGCGATCAACGATCTCAGCGGCTTCCTCATATTTGCCCTGTACATAAGCCTTTTGAGCCTCTTGATATTCCTGTGCGTACTCAGTACCTGATGCCATTTGCCTCCTCCCGGTAGAGTATTGAGTGCTGTTGCCTGGGTTGCTTGGAAGGTTGTCTCAGTTTGGGGCTGCTGCTCCCCCTCCGATCAATTCCCGTAGTTTGTTTCTCAGTTTTACTTCCTGTTTTGTTTTTTTTCACCTTGGTTTTCCTCCCTAAGCAGCCCAACGAGCTGAGCGAAGAATTGCAACCTGATCCAACAGCCGGAGAAATTTATTCAGTTGATTATCCAACAACCATTCCCCCCGCAGGAAGGGAGCCACACTGTCTTGAACATTGGTTGGCAGCTGAATCTCTTCAATATCGAGCCAGTCCATTCCGACAATCCGATCAACCGCAAGCCCCATCATGATGTCCTGATCCTCAACAGCAACGACGGGAACTTCCGGGCGATCGGTATTCAGAGGCGTGGGATCTCCCAAAAATTGCCCCAGATCTGCAACCCAGACCACTCGCCCCCTCACATTCAACGTACCCAAAAGCAGGGGAGAAACATTCGGAACAGGAGTAATCCGGTCGGGAGAAGGGGAGATGACCTCCCGAATCCCCGTGGCAGGCAAGGCAAACTCATTCCCTGAGGTGACATAAAATCGCAGATGTAACTCACCCTCAGGACTTTCCAGCTCCTGAAATTCGGGAGCCTGGTCCTGTCCTCTACCTGTTAAAAAGTCCGGATTCCCTACCATTCCACTGACATTTAACCTCTTAAAAGTTGTTTGACGGTTCCCACCAATTCAGTTGGCTGAAATGGCTTAGCAATATAGGCGTCGGCCCCCTGCTTCATCCCCCAGTAACGGTCAAATTCTTCCCCTTTTGAGGAACACATCACCACGGGCACATCTTGAGTCTTGGGATCTGCTTTCAGCCGACGACAAACTTCGTACCCATTCATCCGGGGCATCACTATATCCAGAACAACCAGATCGGGACGCTTCCCCTGAATCTGCTCCAATGCCTCAACACCGTCGCTTGCTTCAGTCACGCTTAAGCCACTTCCTCTTAACAAGTCGGAAATCATCTCTCGCTGGGTAACGCTATCTTCCACGACTAAAACTGTGCTCATAATTCCTAGTACCTGTTTGCCGGCTGAAACGCGAATGGAAAGCCACAACGCTTCTTACCCTAGTATTCACCTTAGACTCTGATAATCAATAAGGTACCCCCATTTCCTAGCTAAATGATGGGGAAGAAGTGGAAGTTGGATTGGATATATCAATTTCTACTCCATTTCCTAAGGAGTTAGCCAGTGATTCGTCGGGCTGACAACAGTTGGGGTTACCCGGACCAATATATTTTTCAACTAACATTAATAGCTCACTTTCTCCAAATGGTTTGGTTAAATAATCAGTAGCTCCAACCATTCTTGCCTTGACCCGATCAATAAACCCATCTTTACCCGTTAGCATTACGATTGGAACCTGTCGAAATGCGGTGGACTTGCGGAGCATGGCGCAGATTTCATAACCATCGAGTTCGGGCATGGCAATATCACAGAGAATTAAATCTGGTTTTAGCTGAAATACCAGACTCAATGCCTCTAGAGGATTAGCGATCGCTCTAATTTCATACCCGTTCTGGCTCAAAATATGCTCAACTGTTTCACGAATTGTAACGCCATCATCGATACAGACAACCTTTGGAGTTCTCGCTTCTTGCCATAGTCCAAACTCTCTAGAGAGAATTGCCTTCGAGCTATTTTCTGCATCCTGCTTTCCTGCTTCACTTTCCCTTAAAGGAGCATCAATCATTTGAATCACTCCTTTTTGAACATAGGAATAGATTGCCCTGGCAACGGTCAAAATATCTCTATGCAGAAACCGGGCAATTTGACGAATGGAGGTCTTGCCATCTACATAGCGGCTAAACCGATTAAAGGCACCCTGGGAGAGGGTTTCTCTTAAACTTTCCCCATTCGAAATGGTTGGATACTGATCCGGAGACCGAATGTGAGGGTGAAGCTGCTTCCATTCCTGGATTTGCTTCATAATTTTTGCCAGCAGCGGCGTCACTTCCAGGGTGGTTAGCTGGGGAGACAGGGGAGGGCTGCTCTCGAAAATAAAGGCACCTTGATGCAGACTGAGCAAATCAAACAGCGTCTCATGCACCATGCCTTGAATAATACTGCGCCCTTGGGCCGGATTGAGCGTGTGATTTTCTAACAATGCCCAGAGATAGCCATATTCGGGAGCGCTGACTGAGGCAACCGAGGAAATGGTCAACTGGTTGAGGGGAGTTTCCACCTGAAAGCGGTGAAGATAATCGGATAGACGCGCCAGACTAACGCCCGCATCTGAGGCATACACAATTCTTCCGTTGAGGAAAAACACAAACCAGGAACGAGCCTCAGGCGATCTCACCGCCCTGGCATCCGCCAAATATTTACCACTCAACCCCACACTACTGTTCAGGTGGGAAGGATAAGCTTCGACAAACAGCTCACCAGTTCGTTGCCCCAACTCAATCAGTTGTAGAATGCTGCGAATATCGATCTCACTTAACTTACCCTGCATGCAACGTATGCCATCTCCTGGGGCAATTTCAACTCATAACCAGATGGTTCTAGATCCTTCAAGAAAAAACCTGAAAAATCTGGATAATACACCTTTTATACTCCTCTTGAAGGATTCCTAAATAGAATCTAAGGAATTTCCTAATTCTAAAGTTGGATAGGCATTCCGCAGGGTTGATGGCAGAAGTTCTCAAGATTCTCTTTACAGTTCTTTACTGCCACCTGGCGATTCGATTTGGATTGCGTAAGCACTTTTCTATGGGGAAAGCACTCTCACAACGCTCCTTGCTCCCATAGGATAGAGCGCTATAGAACCTCTCAGTGTTAGATTAGGGGAGCTGCTCAGTAATTTTTACCGCAGGGAAGTTTGCCTAACCTTATAGATCCTAATAGATCCTGAACCTTGAAACTGCGGTTCACCTAAAGGGGAAAGTGGTAAGATTTTGTCTTCCTGATCCCTTCTTGATTCTTTAACCAACCCTTGACTTGAATGTTCATCCTGGACATTCCAGCCTTTTAAGCCAAGGTGGACTGAAGTGACTGATAGGTTTCAGGTTAAATAGGGCAACTTAGCTCATGGAGAAGAATCTGGAGGTTTTACAGGGTAACCTCTAGGGTGGGATTAAATCAGGCAGGGTGGGATTAGATCGGGCAGGAGCCTTTGCGGATGTTGTTATCCCAAATTTTGAATTGCACCTACGGGATTGCCATATTGATCAGGATAAATCGAAAATCGACCCTGGACAGTATCGCGCCAGAGAAAATTGGGATCTTACTGATTTCACGGGGATTGCGCGATCGATTCACAAAGATTGTCTTATACAGGGCTGCCTCATTACACTAGTTTTAACAACAGTGCGACCAAATCAATCGATCAAAATAGATCAAAAAATATAAGTTAAGTTATCTCAAACAGGCACAGACACAGAAGAGGACTAGCAGCGTGCTGTATCTAGCAGAAGTACAAAAGAAAACTGGTGGATTACTAGGAGGTAGCCGGGCAGAGCTGAAGCTACTGGCTTGCCAGCGGTCTGAGCAGAGTTGGAGCGCCGTGCCTGGTGAAGAATTAGTTGCCTGCGATGAGGCAAACAATTACAACGGAGGGGCGCTACTCCTGGTTGATCTGACCGCAAGCAAACAGGTGCAGCGAGTCCAGGAAGCCGGACGCCAGTTGGTCAGCATTTTGCAGAATTTTTCCCGTCTGCAAGAAAAATTCAAAACCCAGGAAGAAGAGATTGAGCAGTGGAAACAATCTCTCACCTATCAAAGCCAGGAATTGAACCGCCGGGAAATGGAGATGGAAGCCCGGCGGGAACAGCTGCAGCAGATGGAAGAGGACTTTGAACAACTGGAGCAGCAACGGCAGGAAATTGACACCCAGCGCGAGGAGGTTAATCGGCAGCGGGATGAGTTCGATCGCAACCGGCAGGAACTTGAAGGAGCTTGGGACCACCTGCGGGGAGAAATGCGGCGATTTGAAGAGCGGCAGGCAGAGCTCCAGCAGTCAGCATTCCTGGACGACGAGCAGGCTCAAGCTATTCAAGGGTTACTTGAGCGGTTGTCAGGCTCGATTCCCTCGGTAGAGTTTGTGCGGGAAGAGATGAATCAATCGTTAGAGATTGTGACCCAGCAGCAAAATTCCCTCGCCCACCACTGGCAAACCCTCGAACAACAGCGTTCAACTGCTCAGCAAAGCCAGGAAGAAGTCGATCGGCAGGCAGAGGATATCCACCAGCGCTGGCAGCAGTGGCATCAGTCCCAGGAGTCCTTAGAACAGGCACGGGCAGAACTGAAGGTGCAGCAGAGTTCCCTGAATCAGAAGCAAGAATCTTCCCAGATGCTGGGGGTGCAGTTGCAACATCAGGAAGATCTGTACCAGCAGGTCTATCGACTGGCGGATTCCTCCGACAAGGTGGCGATCGGGCAGCAGATCGATTTAGAGACCCTCGCAAAGATGCCTTTGAACGAGCTGCAAACCCTGGTACAAGATTTAGAGCGTGATCTGCAAAAGCTTTCCCAGTTTGTTGAGAGTCAGGAAGAAGAACTGCGTCTGAAGCAGCAAGAGATCGATCAGATTAAGGTGAAGATTGCAACGACTAATGGGCTTGACCTCAATCTGGAAAACGAACTGGCGGATGAACAGGACGGTTACCAGATGTTAAATGAGACCCTGGTTGGGCAACGGCGTAACCTGCGGGAGCGGAAAAATCTTTTGAATCAGCACCAGGCAGTTCTGCGTCGCCGTCAAGGTCAGGCGAATGGCAGTGATCAGGAGGATGAAATTGATCTCGGGCCAATTCTGGGACAGATCGAAGCGCTGCGACATCAACAAGCAGACGAACTGCAAAAATTGGAAAACCAGATAGCGCAGATGCGGGGCGCGATCGACCAGGCGCAAAGTTTAGTCATCAGCCAAACCGCTGAGCAGGAAAACAAGCGTAATGACCTGAAGCAAATGGAGCAAAAGCTGCTCGATCGCCGCCGGGAAGTCGCAGAAATGTGGGGTCGGGTAAACCTCTACCAGGAAATGCTACAGCCCATTCAGGATCATGTGGATAGTTTACGGCACAGATTGGATAGCCTGGCTGGCAATATGTCCCAAATGCAGGAATCGGGAGATGAGCAAGGCAGGGCGATCGCTGAAATCCGCCAAATCCTCGTGAGTCTGACAAATACCCCCGAACTGGCAGCTTCTTAGCGAGGGTTTTGCTCAGCATGACCGGATCGGTCGTTCTGGGGGGTTCTCTTAAGCAACTATAGGGGTTCTCAAGTAGTTCTCAGGGGTTCTCACTGGGGCCATCATTCACGCCCTCCAAATCATCGTTCTATAGCGGTTTGCACCTGGGTGAAATACCTCACACC